>CAUQXM010000049.1:0-9780 GCA_963522215.1 uncultured Streptococcus sp.
CAAGAAGAAGCCTCTCGTTGGGCAGGAGTTGTAAGAAATGACTAAAACAGCCTTTTTATTTGCTGGTCAAGGTGCCCAGTATCTAGGTATGGGACGGGATCTCTATGATCAGTATCCGATTGTCAAAGAAACAATTGATCAAGCTAGTCAGGTACTGGATTATGATTTGCGTCATCTCATCGATACAGAAGAAGAAAAACTCAATCAGACCCGCTATACGCAACCAGCCATTCTAGCGACTTCGGTTGCAATCTACCGTCTATTGCAAGAAAAAGGCTATCAGCCTGATATGGTTGCTGGTTTGTCCCTCGGGGAATATTCTGCCTTGGTGGCCAGCGGAGCCTTAGAGTTTGAAGATGCGGTAGCCTTGGTAGCTAAGCGTGGGGCCTATATGGAAGAAGCGGCTCCTGCTGGATCTGGCAAGATGGTAGCAGTTCTCAATACGCCAGTAGAGGTCATTGAGGAAGCCTGTCAAAAAGCTTCTGAACTTGGAGTGGTTACCCCAGCCAACTATAACACACCTGCACAAATCGTCATTGGTGGAGAAGTGGTTGCAGTTGACCGAGCTGTCGAACTCTTGCAGGATGCAGGCGCGAAAAGATTGATTCCTCTCAAGGTTTCAGGTCCTTTTCATACCGCTCTCCTTGAGCCTGCTAGCCAGAAACTAGCTGAAACTCTTGCTCAAGTAAGTTTTTCAGATTTTACTTGTCCCCTGGTTGGTAATACAGAAGCTGCTGTCATGCAAAAAGAAGACATTGCTCAACTTTTGACACGTCAGGTAAAAGAACCGGTTCGTTTCTATGAAAGTATTGCGGTTATGCAAGAAGCAGGCGTAACCAACTTTATCGAGATTGGACCGGGGAAAGTCTTGTCAGGCTTTGTCAAAAAAATTGATAAGACGGCTAAACTAGCCACTGTTGAAGATCAGGCGAGCTTGGAAGCTCTTCTAGGAAACTAGTAATCCCTTCTCCCATAAATACAGGAGGAAACAGGAGAAAAGAATGCAACTAAAAAATAAAAATATCTTTATTACAGGTTCGAGTCGAGGAATTGGTCTTGCCATCGCCCACAAGTTTGCTCAAGCAGGAGCCAACATTGTCTTAAATAGTCGTGGGGTCATCTCTGAGGACTTACTTGCCGAGTTTTCAAACTATGGTGTCAAGGTAGTTCCCATTTCAGGAGATGTATCCGATTTTGCAGACGCTAAGCGTATGGTTGAGCAAGCTATCGCAGAGCTGGGTTCAGTAGATGTTTTGGTTAACAATGCAGGGATCACCCAAGATACCCTAATGCTCAAGATGACAGAAGCAGATTTTGAAAAAGTTCTCAAGGTTAACCTGACTGGCGCCTTTAACATGACACAATCAGTCTTGAAACCGATGATGAAAGCCAGAGAAGGTGCTATCATTAATATGTCTAGTGTTGTTGGTTTGATGGGAAATATCGGTCAAGCTAACTATGCAGCTTCTAAGGCTGGTTTGATTGGTTTTACCAAGTCTGTGGCGCGTGAAGTGGCCAATCGCAATATCAGGGTTAATGCTATTGCACCTGGAATGATTGAATCCGATATGACAGCTGTCCTATCAGACAAGGTAAAAGATGCCATGCTGGCGCAAATTCCTATGAAAGAATTTGGGCAGGCAGAGCAGGTTGCAGATTTGACAGTATTTTTAGCAGGCCAAGATTATTTAACTGGTCAAGTGGTTGCCATTGATGGTGGCTTAAGTATGTAGCAGAAGCTAGAGGTGAAAAAGATGAAACTAAATCGCGTAGTAGTAACAGGTTATGGAGTAACATCTCCAATCGGAAATACACCAGAAGAATTTTGGAATAGTTTGACAACTGGAAAAATCGGAATTGGTCCAATTACAAAATTTGATCACAGTGACTTTGATGTGCATAATGCAGCAGAAATCCAAGATTTTCCTTTTGATAAATACTTTGTTAAGAAAGATACCAACCGTTTTGATAACTATTCTTTGTATGCCTTGTATGCAGCCCAAGAAGCTGTCAATCATGCCAATTTGGATGTAGAGGCTCTTGATAAAGATCGTTTTGGTGTTATCGTGGCCTCTGGTATTGGTGGAATTAAGGAAATTGAAGATCAAGTGCTTCGCCTCCATGATAAAGGACCAAAACGTGTGAAACCATTGACTCTTCCAAAAGCCTTGCCAAATATGGCTTCAGGAAATGTTGCTATGCGTTTTGGAGCAAACGGTGTTTGTAAATCCATCAACACTGCCTGCGCTTCATCAAATGATGCGATTGGGGATGCCTTCCGCTCAATCAAGTTTGGTTTCCAAGATGTTATGTTGGTAGGCGGTTCAGAAGCTTCTATCACGCCTTTTGCTATTGCTGGTTTCCAAGCCCTAACTGCTCTATCAACTACAGAGAATCCAAGTCGTGCTTCCATTCCATTTGATAAGGACCGCAATGGTTTTGTCATGGGAGAAGGTTCAGGGATGTTGGTTCTTGAAAGTCTTGAACACGCTGAAAAACGTGGGGCGACTATCCTTGCTGAAGTGGTTGGTTACGGAAATACCTGTGATGCCTACCATATGACTTCACCACATCCAGAAGGTCAGGGAGCTATCAAGGCCATCAAACTCGCTTTGGAAGAAGCTGAGATTTCTCCAGAACAAGTAGCCTATGTCAATGCTCACGGAACCTCAACTCCTGCTAATGAAAAAGGAGAAAGTGGTGCTATCGTAGCTGTTCTTGGTAAGGAAGTACCTGTATCATCAACTAAGTCTTTCACAGGACATTTGCTGGGAGCTGCGGGTGCAGTAGAAGCTATCGTCACAATCGAAGCTATGCGTCATAACTTTGTACCAATGACAGCTGGAACAAGTGAAGTATCAGATTATATCGAAGCCAATGTCGTTTATGGACAAGGCTTGGAGCAAGAAATTCCATACGCTATTTCAAATACCTTTGGTTTTGGTGGCCACAATGCCGTTCTTGCTTTCAAACGTTGGGAGAATAAATAAGTATGAATTTAAACGATATTAAAGACTTGATGGCTCAATTTGACCAGTCAAGTTTGAGAGAATTTTCTTATAAAAACGGGACGGATGAGTTGCAGTTTAGCAAAAATGAAGCGAGACTTGTGCCTGAAGTTTCAGCTCAAGTCGCTCCAGCGCCCGTTCTAACAACACCAAGTCCAGTAGCTCCTACATCTGCTCCAGCAGAGACTGTAGTGGAAGAAACTTCGGCACCAGCTGAAGCAAGTGTGGTTGCTGAGGGAGATGTTGTAGAGAGCCCACTTGTTGGGGTGGCTTACTTGGCTGCTGGTCCTGATAAACCTGCCTTCGTTACAGTTGGTGATACTGTCAAAAAAGGTCAAACATTGGTCATCATCGAAGCCATGAAAGTTATGAATGAAATTCCTGCACCTAAGGATGGTGTGGTAACGGAAATTCTTGTTTCTAACGAAGAAATGGTTGAGTTTGGTAAAGGATTGGTACGTATCAAATGATCGATATTCAAGGAATCAAAGAAGCTCTACCCCATCGCTACCCCATGCTCCTAGTGGATCGTGTCTTGGAAGTGAGCGAGGATACCATTGTTGCCATCAAAAATGTGACCATAAATGAGCCCTTCTTTAACGGCCATTTTCCTCAATATCCAGTTATGCCAGGTGTTCTGATCATGGAGGCCTTGGCGCAAACAGCGGGTGTCTTGGAGTTGTCTAAACCTGAAAATAAGGGGAAACTAGTCTTTTACGCTGGTATGGACAAGGTTAAGTTCAAGAAGCAAGTTGTACCAGGAGACCAATTGGTTATGACAGCGACTTTTGTAAAACGTCGTGGGACCATTGCCGTGGTTGAAGCAAAGGCTGAAGTGGATGGCAAGCTTGCAGCTAGTGGTACTCTTACCTTTGCAATAGGGAACTAAGGAGGTTCTCCATGTTTCGAAAAATTTTAATTGCCAATCGTGGTGAAATTGCGGTTCGTATTATCCGTGCGGCGCGTGAATTAGGGATTGCGACGGTGGCGGTTTATTCAACTGCTGATAAGGAAGCCCTTCATACGCTTTTGGCAGATGAAGCTGTTTGTATTGGTCCTGGTAAGGCAACAGAGTCTTATCTCAATATTAATGCGGTTTTATCAGCTGCAGTCTTGACTGAGGCAGAAGCCATTCACCCAGGTTTTGGATTTCTCAGTGAAAATTCCAAATTTGCAACTATGTGTGAAGAAGTGGGGATCAAGTTTATCGGCCCATCTGGTCATGTTATGGATATGATGGGGGATAAGATCAATGCGCGTGCTCAGATGATCAAAGCAGGTGTACCTGTCATTCCAGGTTCAGATGGAGAAGTGCATAACTCTGAGGAAGCCTTGATTGTTGCTGAAAAAATTGGCTACCCTGTTATGCTCAAGGCTTCAGCAGGTGGAGGTGGTAAAGGGATTCGTAAGGTTGAAAAACCAGAAGACCTCGTTTCAGCCTTTGAAACTGCCTCTAGTGAAGCCAAGGCCAATTATGGCAATGGTGCCATGTACATAGAGCGGGTTATCTATCCAGCTCGTCACATCGAGGTTCAAATCCTAGGAGATGAACACGGAAATGTAATCCACTTGGGAGAACGGGATTGTTCTCTACAACGGAACAACCAAAAGGTTTTGGAAGAAAGTCCTTCGATTGCAATCGGGAAAACGCTACGCCATGAAATTGGTTCTGCTGCTGTTCGAGCTGCGGAGTCTGTGGGCTATGAGAATGCAGGGACCATTGAGTTTCTTCTTGATGAAGCCAGTGGCAAATTCTATTTCATGGAAATGAATACTCGTGTTCAGGTGGAACATCCGGTAACAGAGTTTGTTTCAGGTGTTGATATCGTTAAGGAACAGATTCGCATTGCAGCAGGTCAGCCGCTGTCTGTGAAGCAAGAAGATATTGTCCTACGCGGTCATGCGATCGAGTGTCGTATCAATGCAGAAAATCCAGCCTTCAACTTTGCTCCAAGTCCAGGTAAGATTACCAATCTCTATCTTCCAAGTGGAGGAGTTGGCTTGCGCGTGGATTCAGCAGTTTATCCAGGTTATACCATTCCACCTTATTATGATAGTATGATTGCCAAAATCATCGTTCACGGCGAAAATCGTTTTGATGCCTTGATGAAAATGCAACGTGCCCTCTATGAATTAGAGATTGAAGGGGTGCAGACTAATGCAGATTTCCAGCTTGACCTCATTTCAGATCGCAATGTCATTGCTGGTGATTACGATACTTCCTTCTTGATGGAAACCTTCTTACCTAAATATCAAGAAAAAGAATAAAATGACTTCAAGAGTTTAAACCGAAAAGGGGAATCAATGGCTCTATTTAGTAAAAAAGATAAGTATATTCGAATCAATCCCAATCGTTCGGTTAGGGAAAAACCTCAAGCTAAGCCAGAGGTTCCAGATGAATTATTCTCCCAGTGTCCAGGCTGTAAGCATACCATCTATCAGAAGGATCTGGGAAGTGAGCGTATTTGTCCGCACTGTAGCTATACCTTTCGTATTTCTGCCCAAGAACGCTTGGCTTTGACGATTGATATGGGAACCTTCAAGGAATTGTTTACAGGGATTGAAAGCAAGGATCCTTTGCATTTCCCTGGTTATCAAAAGAAACTAGCAGCTATGCGTGAAAAAACAGGTCTGGATGAAGCCGTTGTGACAGGAACTGCTCTTATTAAAGGTCAGACTGTGGCTCTTGGGATAATGGATTCCAACTTTATCATGGCTTCTATGGGTACGGTTGTAGGTGAAAAAATCACTCGTTTGTTTGAGTATGCGACTGTTGAAAAATTGCCAGTTGTTCTCTTCACAGCCTCTGGTGGCGCCCGTATGCAGGAAGGAATCATGAGTCTCATGCAGATGGCCAAGATTTCTGCAGCGGTTAAACGTCATTCAAATGCAGGCCTCTTTTACCTGACCATTTTGACAGATCCAACGACAGGTGGTGTGACAGCTTCTTTCGCTATGGAAGGGGATATCATTCTGGCTGAACCACAGAGCTTGGTCGGTTTTGCTGGGCGTCGTGTCATTGAAAATACGGTTCGTGAAAGCTTGCCTGAGGATTTCCAAAAGGCAGAATTCCTATTGGAACATGGCTTTGTGGATGCTATTGTCAAAAGAAGAGACTTGCCAGATACCATTGCTAGCCTAGTTAGATTGCATGGAGGGAGTCCTAGATGAATATTGCAAAAATAGTCAGAGAAGCGCGTGAGCAGAGTCGCTTGACAACTTTGGACTTTGCGACAGGCATTTTTGATGAATTTATCCAGTTACATGGTGACCGTTCTTTTCGTGATGATGGTGCAGTTGTTGGTGGTATCGGCTGGCTTGGAGACCAAGCTGTAACAGTGGTTGGTATCCAAAAAGGCAAGAGCTTACAAGACAATCTCAAACGGAATTTTGGACAACCGCATCCAGAAGGTTACCGCAAGGCACTGCGTTTGATGAAACAGGCTGAAAAGTTTGGCCGTCCAGTTGTGACCTTTATCAATACTGCAGGTGCCTATCCTGGTGTGGGAGCGGAAGAACGTGGTCAAGGGGAAGCTATCGCTCGCAATCTTATGGAAATGAGTGATCTGAAAGTTCCTATTATCGCCATCATTATCGGTGAAGGTGGTTCAGGTGGGGCTTTGGCTCTAGCAGTCGCAGACCGTGTCTGGATGCTGGAAAATTCTATCTATGCCATTCTCAGCCCAGAAGGCTTTGCTTCCATTCTATGGAAGGACGGCACTCGTGCCATGGAAGCAGCAGAACTGATGAAAATCACTTCCCACGAACTGTTAGAAATGGACGTGGTGGATAAGGTGATTTCTGAAGCAGGGTTTTCTAGTAAAGAACTGATTAAGAGTGTCAAGAAAGAACTTCAAACTGAGCTAGCTATACTTTTACAAAAACCGTTAGAAGCGTTGTTGGAAGAGCGTTACCAACGATTTAGAAAATACTAATACCTCAGAATACATAAAAACTAGAACTGGCAGTCAGTTCTAGTTTTTGTGTGGTTCTTACTCTGTGCAGAGGGGAAAGTCAAAAGGTGCTTGGAAGACCAAACACCTTTTCGATTATTCATTTTCTTCAGTTACAAATTGACTAAGCAGTCCGTTGATAAAGCGGGCTGATTTTTGATCTGAAAAATTCTTAGCAAGTTCAATAGCTTCATTGACTGCTACCAGCTGAGGTGTATCAAATGATGTGATTTCAAAGATACCTAAGCGTAGTAAGTTTTTTTCGACCAAAGTCAAGCGTTCAACTGTCCAGCCTGACTTGAGGTGCTGGTTGATTTGTTTATCCAACTCGTCTTTTTGAGCTTGAACGCCAGAAACCAAGTTCAGAAGAAAGGCAGGGATTTGCACATCTGCATCTTCACGGTCATGCGTGTAGGCAAAGTGACAAGCTGTTTCCATATCTGTGCCGAATTCAAGGCTCATGAGAGCTTGAAAAGCGCATTTACGAAGTTCGCGTCTAGATTCTAATAATGGACTAGTCATTGAGGAAGTCCTCGTTAAATAGATCTTTCAACTCAGGTTTTGGTGTTTTATCTGGAACGATTCCTGCAACATGGATGTTAACAGCAGAAAGTTCCACATCAGCCATATCACGGACAGCATCTTTGACTGCTTTTTGAATAGCAAGAGCCACTTTTGGTACTTTCACACCGTACTCAAGGTAGAGATAGATGTCAGCAGTTAGTTCTTCGTTGCTTTCTTTTAAGTAGACGCCACGACCAAGAGAGAGTTTTGATAGGGTATCAGATACGGATTTATTTGAAAATGAGTGGACACCATCAACTTTAGCAGTTGCGATGGCAATGATTTTTTCAAGTACACGTGGAGCGATAACGATTTCGCCAAATTGTTCTTCAATTCCCATAGAATGACCTCTTTCTAGAGATTAGGCACGAGAAACGTAAGTTCCTTCTGCAGTGTTGATGATCAATTTTTGTCCAGCTTCGATGAAGTCTGGAACGTTGACAACAAGTCCAGTTTCCATAGTTGCTGGTTTACCAGAACCTGTAACAGTAGCACCTTTGATAGATGGTTGTGTTTCAGCGACTGTCAATTCAACAGTAGTTGGTACAGTTACACCGATTACTTCAGTTCCGTAGAATTGGATTTTCACATCAGAGTTTTCAAGGATGTAAAGCAATTCATTTTCAACGTTTACGACTGGAATTTCATATTGGTCGTAAGTTTCAGTGTTCATGAAGTAGGCAGTTTCATCCATTTTGTACAAGTATTGAGCTGGAACAGTTTCGATAATAGCTTGTTCGAATTTTTCTTCTGGACGGTAGCTTGTGTCAAATGTAGAACCAGTACGGACATCACGCAATTTCATACGCATGATTGTGTTCCCTTTACCTGGTTTGTGGTGGCTAGCTTCCAAAACACGGATCAATTTTCCGTCTGCAGTTTCAAATGTCATACCAGCTTTCAATTTGCTTGCTTCAATCATGTTTTTACCTCTTTAATAAATATTATTACTCTTCATTTTACCATAAAATCTTCTGGAAATAAAGCCAAAATAGTTATTGGGAGATGGTAGGAGCGAAAAAAAAACCAACCTCAGGGCTGGTTTCTTTTACATATTAATCTTCTTTCAACTTCGCCAATTCTTGGGCAAGGAGTTTAAGGGCGACTTGTGGGTTGGCTTGGCCTTTGGTTGCTTTCATAAGGAAGCCTGTGAAGGCCTTATCTGCGTTACGTTTGCCTGACTTGAAGTCGGCAACAGCAGCTTCGTTGTCCGCAAAGACTTGGTGGATGATTGGAATCAAGATTTCTGGATCTGAGATTTGAACCATACCTGCTTTCTCCACGCATTCACGCGCGCCACCGCCATTTTTAGCTAGGTGGACAAAGACTTTCTTGGTCGTAGCTGAGCTCTTCAAGAAGGATATGGGATTGAGGCTAATGAAAAGATAGATTTCTTAATTTGAATGATTATTAAACTATATTATAATCTTTAAAAATTATCTAAGATATACTTGTCGTTATTTACTAGCAGTTATCTTCTTTATGGAATGATGTTCAATGAGCCACCCTACAATCCACCCCGTCGCTAGCAAGTAATTTTCGAAAGCACCGATAGCATTTACAGAATAATGATACTCCATAAAATTGACTAAGTGATTTGTTCCTATTCCAATCCCACCGAAGATGAGAGCGAGAAGCACGATTCGTAGATAGAACCAATCGTACTTAATATTGACACCGAGAATAAGAATCAATACAGCTAGGTTCCATATTCCAATTTCTCGTTGCCAACCAGCAGAGATTCCATACCCGGAGTGACTTCCCATGTATGATGGAAAGAAAATTTGTAGTATAGAAGCGCCTAGCATAGCGATGATGACTAAAACAAATAGCAATCGTAAAAATTTGTTCATTTTTTCTTCTTTCTAAAATAGAAAAAGGTATATAAAAAGTCTGTTATTCATCTTCTTTCAACTTCGCTAATTCTTGGGCAAGGAGTTTAAGGGCAACTTGTGGGTTGGCTTGGCCTTTGGTTGCTTTCATAAGGAAGCCTGTAAAGGCCTTATCTGCGTTGCGTTTGCCTGACTTGAAGTCGGCAACTGCGGCTTCGTTATCGGCAAAGACTTGGTGGATGATTGGGATCAGTATTTCAGGATCTGAGATTTGAACCATACCTGCTTTTTCCACATATTCACGCGCACCGCCGCCATTTTTAGCAAGGTGAACAAAGACTTTCTTAGCAATCTTAGAAGAGATAGTACCGTCTTCGATGATGGCAATCATTTCAACCAAGTTTTCTGGTGTCAATTCGATTT
>CAUQXM010000050.1:0-9740 GCA_963522215.1 uncultured Streptococcus sp.
CAACTGATAAACCAACTGATAAACCAACTGATAAACCAACTGATAAACCAACTGATAAACCAACTGAAGGTACACCAAGTGGTGACAAACCAACTGAAGGTACACCAAGTGGTGACAAGCCAACTGAAGGAACTTCAAGTTCACCAGAAAGCTCAACTAGTCATTCAACTACTCCACCAAGTTCGTCATCAACTTCAACGCCAGAAAAACCAAGCAAAGCTGAAACTCCAGCGGTTCGTACAGTATGGCGCGATGAAAACGGAAAAGACTTGAAAGTTCCATCAGTTGATAAGCAAGAAGCAGGTGAAGTTGAAGGCTATGAATTTGTTGAGAGTCACCGTGAGGGTGATAACGTGACAGTTCATGTGTTTAGAAACAAACAAGCTCAAACTCCAAGCCCAGCACCATCTAAATTTTCAGAACAAAAAGATAAAGCAGTGACTACAGCTACATCAGAAAAGACAGTAGACAGTGCAACATCTACAAAAGCATCTGATAAAGCAGAATTACCAAACACAGGTACAGAAGCTAATGCTAACCTTGGAGCACTTGGACTTCTTGGAGCCCTAAGTGGATTTGGACTTCTTTCTCGCAAGAAAAAAGAAGACTAAAAACTCATAGTTTTTAAGAAGATGATTCGTCATCTTCTTTTTTGATATTGAGTGCGATGAAAATCCTCTTTTTAAAGTCTAACAGTTTTTGAAGTCTAACAGTTTTTGAAGTCTAATATCCTTTATATAAGTTTACTGTATTGTAAAAGACATAAATAAAATTATGTTTAACAAATTTCTCATAGCCAAAAGACCATGCAAAAAAGGCTAATTTATGATAGAATAGAGGATAAGAAAGAAAACGTTTTAGAATTTTTCAATCCGAAGGAGATATATTATGGCTACTATTCAATGGTTTCCTGGTCACATGTCTAAAGCGCGTCGACAGGTTCAGGAAAATTTAAAATTTGTTGATTTTGTGACGATTTTGGTGGATGCACGCTTACCTCTATCTAGTCAAAATCCTATGTTGACCAAGATTGTTGGTGATAAACCAAAACTCTTGATTTTAAACAAGGCGGATTTGGCTGATCCAGCAATAACCAAGGAATGGCGTCAGTATTTTGAATCACAAGGAATTCAGACTCTGGCTATCAACTCTAAAGAGCAAGTGACTGTAAAAGTTGTAACAGATGCGGCCAAAAAGCTAATGGCTGATAAGATTGCTCGCCAGAGAGAACGTGGGATTAAAATTGAAACCTTGCGTACTATGATTATCGGGATTCCAAATGCTGGTAAATCCACTCTTATGAACCGTTTGGCTGGTAAGAAAATTGCTGTTGTCGGCAATAAACCAGGTGTTACCAAGGGACAACAATGGCTCAAAACCAATAAAGACTTGGAAATCTTGGATACACCGGGGATTCTTTGGCCTAAGTTTGAGGATGAAACTGTTGCATTAAAATTGGCCTTGACTGGAGCTATCAAAGATCAGTTGCTTCCTATGGATGAGGTAACTATTTTTGGTCTTAATTATTTCAAAGAACATTATCCAGAAAAGCTGGCTGAACGCTTCAAACAAATGAAAATTGAGGAAGAAGCGCCTGTTATTATTATGGATATGACCCGTGCTCTTGGTTTCCGTGACGACTATGACCGCTTTTACAGTCTCTTCGTGAAGGAAGTCCGTGATGGCAAACTCGGTAACTATACCTTAGATACATTGGAAGACCTCGATGGCGACGATTAAAGAAATCAAAGAACTCCTTGCTACTGTCAAGGACCTTGATAGCCCTATTTTTTTAGAGCTTGAAAAGGATAATCGCTCTGGAGTTCAAAAGGAAATCATCAAGCGTAAAAAAGCTATTCAGGCAGAATTGGATGAGGAGCTTCGTTTGGAATCCATGCTTTCCTACGAAAAAGAACTGTATAAGCAAGGATTGACCTTAATTGCTGGTGTTGATGAGGTTGGTCGTGGTCCTCTGGCTGGGCCTGTAGTCGCTGCAGCTGTTATTTTACCTCAAAATTGTAAGATTCAAGGCCTCAACGACAGCAAGAAAATTCCTAAAAAGAAACATCTGGATATTTTCCAAGCCGTTCAAGACAAAGCATTATCAATCGGTATTGGTATCATGAATAATCAGGTCATAGACCAAGTCAATATCTATGAAGCAACCAAACTAGCTATGAAGGAAGCAATCTCCCAGCTCAGTCCTCAACCTGAGCACCTTTTGATAGATGCCATGAAACTGGATTTGCCCATTTCACAAACATCCATCATCAAAGGAGATGCCAACTCCCTCTCGATTGCAGCAGCTTCGATAGTAGCCAAGGTGACACGTGATGAATTGATGAAGGAATACGACCAGCAATTTCCTGGCTATGATTTCGCTGCTAATGCAGGATATGGAACAGCTAAACACCTGGAAGGACTCGAAAAACTAGGAGTTACCCCAATTCACCGAACCAGCTTTGAACCCGTTAAATCACTGGTTGCAGGTGAAAAAGAAAGTTAAGTTAGAAGGAATGATTATGGAGGAACAGTCAGAAACACTCAGTTCCAAGAAAGAATTTGCCTTTGCCTCAAGCACCATATTATCCCAAGTTGGACGAGGAATCATCGTCGGTCTTGTCGTTGGGATTATCGTTGGATCTTTTCGGTTTTTAATCGAAAAAGGCTTCCACCTGATACAAGGACTTTATCAAGATCAAGAGCATCTAGTGCGCAATCTTTTTATCATTGGTCTATTTTATTTAATAGTTTGTTGGCTCAGTGCGAAATTAACTCGGTCAGAAAAAGACATCAAAGGCTCAGGAATTCCTCAAGTTGAAGCCGAATTAAAGGGACTCATGACCCTCAACTGGTGGGGCGTACTTTGGAAAAAATATGTGCTAGGTATTCTTGCTATTGCTAGCGGTCTCATGCTGGGTCGTGAAGGGCCTAGTATCCAACTCGGAGCGGTTGGTGGTAAAGGAATTGCCAAGTGGCTCAAATCCAGTCCAGTAGAGGAACGCTCCTTGATTGCCAGTGGTGCTGCAGCAGGATTAGCCGCAGCCTTTAATGCACCGATTGCAGGCCTCCTCTTTGTGGTAGAAGAAGTTTATCACCATTTTTCGCGATTTTTCTGGGTGTCTACTCTCGCAGCTAGTCTCGTAGCAAACTTTGTTTCTCTGCTCATATTTGGCCTAACCCCCGTACTGGATATGCCAGACAACATCCCACTCATGACTCTAGACCAGTATTGGATTTACCTCCTCATGGGAATTTTTCTTGGTCTTTCCGGTTTTCTCTATGAAAAAGCTGTACTCAATGTCGGTAGAGTTTATGACTGGATAGGTCAAAAAATCCGTTTGGATAGAGCATATTATCCAATTCTTACCTTCATTCTCATCATACCAGTCGGAATCTTCTTACCCCAAATCCTTGGTGGTGGAAATCAGCTGGTTCTTTCCCTAACTGAGCAAGATTTTAGTGTCCAAGTTCTATTAGTTTACTTTTTGATTCGCTTTGTTTGGAGCATGATTAGTTATGGAAGTGGCCTTCCAGGAGGAATTTTCCTACCAATTTTGGCGCTTGGCTCCTTACTTGGAGCTCTAGTTGGTGTTATTTGTGTCAATCTTGGACTTGTCAGTCAGGAGCAATTCCCTATATTTGTCATTCTAGGAATGAGTGGCTATTTTGGAGCAATATCTAAGGCTCCCTTAACTGCTATGATACTCGTAACTGAGATGGTAGGAGATATTCGCAACCTCATGCCACTCGGACTGGTAACCCTAGTTGCCTACATCATCATGGATCTGCTCAAAGGTGCGCCAGTCTATGAGGCCATGCTAGAAAAAATGTTGCCAGAAGAAGCGACAGATGAAGGAGAAGTCACTCTCATTGAAATTCCTGTATCAGACAAAATCGCTGGAAAACAAGTACACGAACTCAACTTACCACATAATATCCTCATCACAACTCAAGTCCATAATGGCAAGAGCCAAACCGTTAACGGTTCAACCAGAATGTACCTTGGTGATATGATTCACCTAGTTATTCCAAAAAGTGAAATTGGAAAAGTCAAGGATTTATTGTTGTAGGAGATTTTTACATAATTTATGTTATGTAAAAAATAAACTTCTTAATTAATTAAATATATTAGAAAACCGATTCTCAGCAATGAGATCGGTTATTTTTTACTTACAAGATATCTCACGTACAAGTAACTGAACTTTGGTAAAAATAAGACTATAATCAAGTCAGAAATGATAAAGCATAAAGCTAGAAGGGAGCTTACTGTATCAAATCTTTACAGTAAGATTAAAATCATGAAAAAGAAAACAATAGCAATTATACAATGTATTTTGTATCTCATAGCTCCTTATATAGCTCTTCAGTTGTGTAGTATTAACAGAAGTTTAGTGGGTGAATTCTTTATTGTTTTCCTTATTCTGTTGACTATTTCATTCTGGTTTAGTATCTGGTTTAGTATTTGGAAACTAGAAAAAGCACTAGCTAATGATTCACAATTTCTAACCCCCTTGTAAGCCTAGAAACATTGATTTAATAAGGTTTCAATTTTTAGCAAAAGTCGTTTTTACTAAAATATACAATTGGACAAATTTTAGTTTTCACTTTAATAAAGTATATTTTTAGTTATTTTTTTCCAAAAAATTTTTTAGTTATGTGGAAATTACTCAAGGTATAAGTCTTTTTAAAAACTCCTATAACATCTTTCCGAAAAACTATAATTTTCTTGAAAAATATATAAGCCTATGCTATACTACTAGTAGACTTATTTATGGAGAAAATACATGAAACGTGAGATTTTACTGGAACGAATCGACAAACTAAAACAAATCATGCCCTGGTATGTTCTGGAATACTATCAATCCAAGCTTGCTGTTCCCTACAGTTTTACAACCTTGTACGAATACCTCAAGGAATATGATCGATTTTTCAGCTGGGTTTTAGAGTCTGGTATCTCAAACGCCGATAAAATATCTGATATTTCTTTATCTGTCTTGGAAAATATGTCTAAGAAAGACATGGAATCCTTTATCCTTTACCTACGTGAACGTCCTTTGCTGAATGCTAATACAACCAAACAAGGAGTTTCACAGACAACTATCAATCGGACCTTGTCTGCACTTTCTAGTCTTTACAAGTATCTAACCGAGGAAGTCGAAAACGACCAGGGGGAACCTTATTTCTATCGTAATGTAATGAAGAAAGTTTCAACCAAAAAAAAGAAAGAAACGCTTGCTGCCAGAGCTGAAAACATCAAGCAAAAACTCTTTTTAGGTGATGAAACAGAAGGTTTTCTAACTTATATTGACCAAGAGTATCCACAACAACTTTCAAATCGCGCTCTCTCATCATTCAACAAAAATAAAGAACGTGATTTGGCCATTATTGCCCTTCTCTTGGCGTCTGGTGTCCGCTTATCTGAAGCTGTTAATCTGGATCTAAGAGATCTCAATCTAAAAATGATGGTTATCGATGTCACTCGAAAAGGGGGGAAACGTGACTCTGTCAATGTCGCTGCCTTTGCAAAACCTTATTTAGAAAATTATCTAGCCATTCGAAATCAACGCTATAAGACGGAAAAAACAGATACAGCCCTCTTTCTAACCTTGTATAGAGGTGTTCCAAATCGTATCGATGCTTCCAGCGTTGAAAAAATGGTTGCTAAGTATTCTGAGGACTTCAAAGTCCGTGTAACACCTCATAAACTACGACATACCCTAGCAACTAGGCTCTATGATGCCACTAAATCGCAAGTTTTGGTCAGTCACCAGCTAGGACATGCCAGCACACAAGTCACTGACCTCTATACCCATATCGTCAATGATGAACAAAAAAATGCCTTGGATAGTTTATGATTTTACGTAATATAACTTATGTAAAATATATGTCAAGAAAAGAGGCTGCTAAAAATAAGCAACTTCTTTTTCTTTATATCTGATACCAGTAAAGTAGCGTGGAATATCAATTGTTTCTATATTTTTGAAATTCTCATTTGCCTACTACTAATTTAACTATAGCAAAAATAATGCAGATAAGGAAGGATATTTTTGCTTGCAGGAATTCTAAAAATCAAGCTTTTCTGGATTCAAATCTCTTCATAATCATAGTTAGACGCCAACGGTAGAGAACCCCACTCACGATTAGACTAATAATCAAACCAATCCAGTAAGAATAAGCTCCAAAATCTGTTAGAGAGTCGAATACCATAGCTACTGGGAGTGTCACCCCCCAGTAACCAACCAAACCAAGGTAAAAAGGAATAACGGTATCCTTATACCCCCGTAAAATTCCCTGAAGCGGTGCCGCAAAGGTATCTGCTAACTGGAAGAAAAGACTATAAGTCAAAAAACGCGCTGTCAAATCGATAAATTCTGGGTCGTTACCATAAAGACTAGCTACATTTCCCCTAAAAATGTAAAGGAAAGATAAGGTGAAGGCCGCAAAAATGAGGGCAGTCCATCTTCCTAGACCAATATAGGTTTTCGCATCATCAAATCGCTTGGCTCCCACTTCATAGGAAACGACAATAGCCATAGCAGATGAGATACTCATAGGAAAGGCGTACATAAGACTTGAAAAGTTCATGGCTGACTGGTGACTAGCGATAATCAAGGACGAGAACTTGGCCATAATCAAGCCAACCACGGAAAAGATAGCTACTTCCGCAAAGACAGTTCCCCCAATAGGCAGACCTAAGCGAACTCCTTCCTTGATTTTATCCATATTAAGCGGAATTCGTTTCTCAAGGTGTAGGGCTTTGAGCTTCTCCTGATTAAATAAAACCAGAACAGAAATTCCAAGCAATACCCAATAGGCCAAGGATGTTCCTAAACCTGAACCAGCACCCCCTAATTCTGGAACACCAAAGGCCCCGTAAATCAAGAGGTAGTTAAATCCACTATTGAGAGGAAGTAACAAAAGCATGAGATACATAGATAGTTTAGTCAAGCCCAGCGAATCCAGCAAGGAACGAATGACACTAAAAAGCAATAAGGGGATAATTCCGATAGATAAAAACCAAAGATAGCGAACCGCTACTGCCGCCACCGGTGCTTCTAGTCCAATATGATTCAAGATTGGTGGTGCCAAGAAAAGCACCATCCCCAGCAAGGCCACGGATAGGCCCAAGGCCAGATAGATGAACTGGTAAAAATCAGACGCAACCTCTTCCTTTTTACCTCGACCAAGATGGTGACCAATGATAGGCACCAGAGCTGACACAATCCCTGTCAGGAATGTGAAGAAAGGATTCCAGATACTGGTTGCCATAGACACACCAGCCAAGTCCATGGTATTGTATTGACCTGTCATAGTTGTATCAACAAAGGATGCAGAATAATTGGCAAATTGATAAATCAGGATAGGGAAAAATATCTTTAAAAATAAGATAAATTTGTCTTTAAAATGATGGGTTTGGTACATATAGTCTCTCTATTTTTCTAGTTTACAGAGCAGACTTCCACCTAGTTTTGATAGACAATTTGTCCCTTACAGATGGTATATTTAACCTGCCCTTTTAAGGTTTCACCGATGAATGGTGAATTAGCTGCTTTCGAAGCAAAATGGGAGTCCACAAGGCGGTCAGCCTTAGCATCAAAAATAGTGATGTCCGCTGGACCATTCTCAGCCAAGTAACCTGCTTCAAAATTGTAAAGCTTGGCTGGGTTGTATGTCATCTTTTCGAGTAATTCCATCAAGCTCAACTCACCAACTTCCACCAAATAGGTCAATCCGAGAGATAGAGATGTTTCTAAGCCAGTCATGCCAGATGGTGCTTTGGTAATATCCTCAATATTTTTTTCATCCGCATGGTGAGGAGCGTGGTCTGTCGCAATAACTGTGATGACACCTGACTTGAGACCTTGAATTACGGCACGACGATCTGATTCCAAACGAAGTGGAGGATTCATCTTAGCATTACTACCATGTGTCAAAAGGAGCGCTTCGGTCTTAGAAAAATGCTGTGGCGCTACTTCTGCTGTGACTTGCGCTCCCAATCCTTGAGCAAACTCCACTACTTTAACACTTTCTTCCTTAGACAAATGCTGGATGTGAACATGGGCCTTAGTTGCATAGGCAATCATGACATCACGCGCCATCATAGCATACTCAGCCACCCCAGTCGCACCGCAGATATGGAAATGTTCTTTAGCGATATTTTCATTAAATCCAAGAATACCGTTCAAACCTGGATCTTCCTCATGAAGACTAATAAAGGTATTAAGCTTTTTGGCTTCCTCCATGGCTTCCTTAACAACTTTACTGCTTTCAAGCGGAATCCCGTCATCTGAGAAACCAACTGCACCTGATTCTAAAAGCGCCTGAAAGTCAGTCAAATCTTGCCCATTAAAATTCTTAGTAATGGTCGCAACCGTCTTAACATGAATCTTCTCTTTGGCAGCTGACTGGAGAACTTCTTGCAAAGTCTCTACGTCTGAAATAGTTGGACTAGTATTAGCCATCATGACAACCGTTGTAAAACCACCTGCAGCGGCTGCTAGGGCACCAGTATGAATATCTTCCTTGTGAGTTTGACCAGGTTCACGGAAATGAACATGGATATCAACCAAGCCAGGAGCAACGACTAGACCAGTAGCATCAAGTACCTCTGCTCCTTCTTCCTTGATCTCAGTCGCAATTTTGATAATTTTCCCATCTTGAACTAAAACATCACACACTTGATCCAAACCAGACTTAGGATCCATTACACGACCATTTTTGATTAGTAGCATCTGCTTTCTCCTTTATTCATAGAAATCAACTTGGGTATCCAACAATTTATCCCCATCATAAACAAACTTGGCTGAAAAGAAGGGTTTATCCTCTAAAAGCCACCCAACAAAGGTATGGTCACCTTCCCAAGTCGGCTTACTCAAAACCTCGTCATAGGGAACCCATTCCAGCGTCCCCTCATTACAGTCAATCAAGTCCCCTTCAAACTCTGTCACCTTAAAAACATAGGTATACCAGTCTAAATCTGGCGTAAATTCAGGAAAAGTGATAACACCTTTTAGAACTGGCTTGGCTTTGAGCCCTGTTTCTTCAAGGATTTCACGCGCCGCGCATTCCTGAGGGGTCTCACCTCTCTCTAGCTTACCACCCACACCAATCCATTTCCCTTCATGAACATCATTTGGCTTCTTATTACGGTGGAGCATGAGCAGTTCTTTCCCGTTATCAATGTAGCAAATCGTCGCTAACTGAGGCATATTCTCTCCTTATCTAAGCCAATCGATTGGCTCTTGTCCTGTCTCTTTTAAGAATGCATTGGCCTTGGAAAAAGGCTTGGAACCCCAAAATCCTCTATAAACCGACAAAGGACTGGGATGGGCTGATTCGATAATCAAGTGATGAGGATTGGTAACTAAGGCCTTCTTCTTACGTGCATAGGCTCCCCAGAGTACAAAAACGACTGGTCTATCTAGATGATTGACCACCTGAATCACAGCATCCGTAAAAGGCTCCCATATCTGACCAGCATGACCATTGGCCTGTCCAGCAGGAACCGTCAAACAAGCATTAAGAAGCAAGACTCCTTGCTCAGCCCAAGCTGTCAAATCATGAGATTTCTTGACCCCGATATCATCTGATAATTCTTTCAAGATATTTTGCAAGGATGGCGGAGCTGGGATAGAGTCAGGTACAGAAAAACTCAAGCCCTGCGCTTGACCTGGCCCGTGATAGGGATCTTGCCCTAGAATCACCACCTTAACGTCTTCAAGCGGTGTTGTCAAGAG
>CAUQXM010000051.1:0-7663 GCA_963522215.1 uncultured Streptococcus sp.
AATCCTTCATAAACAGAAGATAAGTCAATTGTTCAATATTTGTTAGAGGATTTGCGTTACCTTCAGTCCAAAGCATTTCCCACAACTGATCAATTTTATTTTTTAATTCACCTGTAATCATATAATCTCTTTTCTTTAGTTTTAAAAGTTATTAATATCCCTAAATTTTTAAAGTTATTAATATCCCTATTTTAACAGATTTCGAACAAAGCTTCAATTAGGTTTATATCTATAAGAATTTCTTCCAAAAATAAAAAAGCAAACACAAAATATGGTTCACTTTTTAAACATCCTACTCTCCATCCTTCCAATTCCGAGCAATTTCTTCATCTTTATGGAGTTGGTCTACCAGTTCTTCAACAGAGTCAAATTTGACCATTTCACGGACACGGTCTAGCCAGTAGACAATGACTGTCTCACCGTAAATGTCATCTGAAAAATCAAAAATATTGACTTCAAAACGTGGCTCTTCTCCATCGAAAGTAACATTTTTCCCGACACTCGCCATTCCACGATATCTTTTACGCTGCACTTCGACATCGACTACGTAAACACCATCAGCTGGCATATAGGTTCGATCTCTTAAAACTAAGTTTGCTGTTGGGTAACCGATAGTCCGTCCACGAGCATTGCCATGAACAACCATTCCACGTGATGGTAGAGGAGTGCCAAGTAACTGACCAGCTTCTCTGACATCTCCATCAAGAATAGCTTGACGAATACGAGTAGAACTAATTTTCCCCTTTTCATCCTCAACGGGAGGAACAATGATGATTTCTCCATCAAAATAGTCCTTCAAATCATCCGCAGTTTTCTTATCAGAACCAAACGTGTAATCAAATCCCGCTACAATAATCGCTGGTTTTAATGCTCTAACATAGGTATCAAAGAACTCTTGCCCCGTTAAACTAGCAAATTTACTACTAAAGTCAAGTAAGAAAAGAGCCTCTACTCCATGCCATTTCATCTTATGTTCTCGTTCTTCATGGCTAACAATATGAAGCATTAATTCTGGCTGGTACGGTTGCAAAGCAAGCTTAGGGGACTCTGTAAAGGTCATCACGACAACTGGTAGATATTCTTTCATAGAAGCCTTGCTAGCTACTTCAAAAAGCTTCTGATGTCCTTTATGAATACCGTCAAAATATCCTAATACAAGAACTGTTTTATCAGGTACTGCGATGTCTTTTTCATTTTTTATAGGTACTGTTGTAATCATGAAACTATTATATCATAGAGAAAGCCTTTTCGCTAAAAGGAAAGCCCAAATGTCGTTTTTTGCCCCTGAACTGACCTTAAAAAATCATTCAAGATGTTAGTTTTAAAAAATAGCATCCCCTAAGAGATGCTATCGTTTGGTAACTAGTCTACTGTTTCTTCCAAATCTTTTAACTTCACCGAAACAATTTTTGAGACACCTGATTCTTGCATGGTCACTCCATAGATGGAATCAGCCGCTGCCATGGTTCCCTTACGGTGGGTTACGACGATAAACTGGCTGTCCTTGTCAAAACGGTTGAGGTAATCTCCAAAGCGTTTAACATTGGCTTCGTCCAGCGCAGCCTCTACCTCATCCAAGATAACAAACGGGATAGTCTTAACTCGGATAATGGAGAAGAGCAAGGCAAGAGCCGATAGGGCTTTTTCCCCTCCACTCATGAGATTAAGAGACTGGATTTTCTTGCCTGGTGGTTGAACAGAAATCTCAACCCCTGCTGTCAATAAGTCTCCCTCAGTCAAAATCAGGTCTGCCTGACCTCCGCCAAACATCTGCTTGAAGGTCACTTTAAAGGACTCACGAATGGCTTCAAAGGTTGATTTAAAGCGTTCCTTGACCTCATCATTCATCTCTGTGATAGTCTCTAGGAGCAGATTTTTCGCTGACAAAATATCATCTCGCTGACTATTTAGAAAGTCCAGACGGTTGTGTACTTCTTCGTACTGGTCAATAGCATCCAAGTTGACTGGACCCAGTGAGCGAATAGCCTTCTCCAAATCCTGTACCTCTTGCTCTGCCAGATTGAGATTTTCCAACTCATGTGCTTTTTCTAGAGCCTCAGTATAGCTAATCTGATACTGGTCTGTCAATTGACTTTGTAGATGGCGCAAGCGCTCGCTGATCTTTTCTTTCTTGGCTTCAGCACGTGTTTGCTTGCGAATCCACTCCTCATTCTGCTGGCGAGCCTGATCCAAATGACTAGCAATATCATCCAGTTGACCTTCAATATCATCCAACTCAAACTGCTTGCGAATT
Source organism: uncultured Streptococcus sp. (assembly GCA_963522215.1). Classification (GTDB taxonomy): domain Bacteria; phylum Bacillota; class Bacilli; order Lactobacillales; family Streptococcaceae; genus Streptococcus. Next base: position 2,255 of record CAUQXM010000051.1, read on the forward strand.
AAACCTTGTTGGAGGTTTGTTTTCTGAGTTTTGGCTTCTTCGGCCTGTTGACTGAGCAATTCTATATCAACCTTCTCAATATTATCAACCTTTTTTTGGAGAAGGCGCTGGATTTCTTCTTGTTCGATATCCAGATTATCCAATTCCTTGCGTAAACGTTCAATATCCGCAACTTCGTAACGTTTTTGCCCTTGCAGTTCTGTCTTAAGCAGGCGAGCTTGCGCTACCTCTTCCTGCAAGTTTTGATAGCGTTCTTGGATGGCGTTTTTGTTAGACTTAATTTCTTCAATCTCAGCTTCCAGATTTTGCTTGTCACTGGCAATAGTAGCAAGGCGTTCTTGGCATTTTTCCTTGTCTGCTTGCCAATCTCCGTCAGAAAGACGATCTAATTCCTCTTCTTGGAGTTTCCAAAGAGTTTCTAGTTCTTCAACTTGCTGACTGGTCTGCTGATAAGCGAGGGACAAGCCTTGCTCCTGAATACGAGCCTGCTCTCCTTGAGATTTGATTTCTTCTAATCTTTCTGTCAATCTAGCCATCTCATCTTGCAAGGTCTTCAAACTCGACTCTTCTGAACGAAGACTTGCTTCCTCTTCAGCAATTTCTTTTTGTAATTGCTCCAGTTCTGGCTTGATGAAGATGCTGTTGTTCTGGCGATTGGCACCACCCGCATAGGAACCACCTGTGCGCAACTCTGTCCCATCCAGTGTCACCATACGAACCTGATAACGAACCTGGCGAGCTGCTACACGCGCATGTTCTACGGTATCAAAAATTGCTGTCGTGGCTAGCAAGTTTTTGAAAATGGCTTCTAGTCTCTTATCAAACGACACTAACTCATCTGCCATGCCAAGGAAGCCTGGACTTGCTGCGATAGTATCTTGGTTCTGACTTGAAATCGTACGAGCCTTGATTGTTGTTAAAGGAAGGAAAGTCGCACGACCTGCTCTGTTTCGTTTGAGGAAATCAATCGCCTTGGTTGCCGACTCTTCATCTTCTACGATAATATGCTGACTGCTCGCTCCTAGGGCAATTTCTAGGGCAGTTTGATAATGAACATCAAAAGTCAAATGTTCACTGACTACCCCAATAATCCCACCTAGGCGGTCTTTTTCTTGGAGAACACTCTTAACACCTGCATAAAAGTTACTATGATTTCTCAGGATATTTTCCAAACTTTGGGCTCTAGCCTGCTTGTTTTTGAGATTATCCAGACGGTCAAAGAGTTGACTTTGTTGAGCTTGATAGGAAGTTTTCTGTTCCTCTTGCTCCTTGACAATAGCTTGATAGTCGGCCAATAATTTCTGAACCTGCTCCTTAGCAGTTTCAAGCTCATTCCTTTGCTGACTTGCCTTTTCTTTAGCTGTAGCCAGCTGTTTTTTCAGCTTTTCTAATTGATCTGCTTGTTTTTGAGAAAGCTGACGACTATTTTCCAACTCATTCTCGATGCGGGTGAGTTGGTTTGAGACATCCGCTTCTTCTTGTAAAAGAGCTACAAAGCGTTCACGTAGAAGCTCAATCATCTGATCAGGATCATCTGAAAAAGCCAGCAATTCAGCCTCTATTCGATTGAGTTTTTGATTATTTTGGACTAGATTTTCCTCTAACAGAGTTAATGAGCTTTCTTTATCAGATTTTTCTTGGCTGAGTAAATTTCTCTTATCCTCCAAAGCAGCCAAACGGGCCTGTGCTTCCTGTTGATTCAGTGCTACTTGCTCAGATTCCAGTTTCGATAGGGCTAATTTTCTTTCTAAATCACTAATCAGACTGGTCAAATCCATCAAACTGCCTTGGTCTTTGGCCATTTCAGCTTGTAAATCTTGGCGTTGCTTTTTAAGAGTTTGGTTTTCTTCTTCTAGTTTTTCACGCTTTTGGTAATAACTAGTCAATAGTTCCTGAACCTGAGCCAACTCTTCTTCTGTTGACTCTAGTTCAGCTTTATTTTCCTTGATTTGAGCAACTAAAACATCCAAGTAAATAGCTTTACGTTGGCCTTCCAAGTCTAGAAACTTACGAGCATTTTCAGCTTGCTTCTCAAGAGGCTTGATTTGATTATCCAACTCGTAGATAATGTCCTCTAAGCGGTCTAGATTATCCTGAGTTTGCTGCAGTTTACTCTCAGTTTCTTTTCGACGAGTCTTGTATTTCAAAACTCCAGCAGCTTCTTCAAAAATAGCTCTGCGTTCTTCAGGCTTGGAGTTGAAAATCTCCTCAACCTTCCCTTGGGAAATAATGGAGAAGGAATCTCGTCCCAAACCTGTATCCAAGAAAAGATCATGAATATCACGCAGACGGACTTTCTTGCCGTCAATCTTGTATTCGCTATCACCACTACGATAGATATGACGTTCTACCCTGATTTCTTGGCCTGCATCCTTGATAAATCCGTCATTATTATCCAAAGTCACAACTACAGAAGCATAATTGAGCGGTTTGCGACTTTCTGTTCCAGCAAAGATGACATCTGGCATCTTGCCCCCACGGAGACTCTTGACACTAGACTCCCCCAAGGCCCAACGCAGACTTTCTGTAATATTCGACTTTCCAGATCCATTGGGTCCAACAACTGCAGTCACACCTTGGTCAAAGACGACCTTGGTCTTGTCAGCAAAAGACTTGAATCCCTGAATTTCGATTTCCTTTAAATACATGAATCCAGCCCTTTCTCAACGGCATTTTTGGCAGCTTCCTGCTCTGCTAATTTCTTAGAACGACCTTGGCCTTGACCAATGCTCTTACCTTCGACAAGAACTTCTACATCAAAGACCTTATCATGGGCAGGACCCGTTTCAGATATCACTTGATACCGAATAGCCACATCCCCATTGACCTGAAGTAACTCTTGGAGATGGGTTTTGTAGTCTGTAATCATCTCAAACTCGCCTGCTTCAACCTTAGGAATCATGACTTGATAGATAAATTCCTTGACCTTGGCCACATCCTTGTCCAAAAGGAGGGCACCAAGAAAGGCTTCAAAGGCATCACCAAGAATGGTGTCACGATTGCGACCACCAGATTTTTCTTCCCCTTTACCCAGCTTGATAAACTGATCAAACTGGCAATCACGCGCAAAACCAGCCAAACTCTCCTCGCGGACAATCATGGCACGGAGTTTAGACAAGTCTCCCTCTGGTTTCTTAGGATATTTTTTATACAGATATTCTGAAATCAATAATTGTAGAACAGCGTCTCCTAAAAATTCCAAGCGCTCATTGTGTGAAATTTTTAAGAGGCGGTGCTCATTGGCATAACTCGTATGAGTAAAGGCAGTCTCCAGTAAATTTTTGTCTGCAAATTCGATTGCAAAATGGTTCTTTAGTACAGTTTGTAATTCTTTCATACCAACCTCTTTCTAACTGATAACAGTCCTTTTTATTATATCAAAAAAAGCCCCCTGAGTCACTTTAAAACGGGACTGGAGAGCATTTGGGAATTCTTTAAAATGAGATTTTCAGCTTTTAAGTTAAACATGGGACAGGATAAAGAAAAAAGCCCTATTAAAGACTTTTTAGAATGTTTACATCCACCCTGAGGGAATCGAACCCCCATCTCAAGAACCGGAATCTTACGTGATATCCATTACACTAAGGGTGGAAACTTGTTTTATTATAACAGAAATTTGCTCTAATAACAAGTTTTTTTTCTAGTGAGATAGCCCGTCTTAGTGGGAAGCATCTCCATTCCAGATGGAGTTTTTCACGATAACATAATCAACGTGTTTAAGGTCAGCAACCTGACGTCCACCTGCGTATGAAATGGCACTTTGAAGGTCTTGTTCCATCTCAGTTAAAGTGTCTTGCAGATGTCCTTTGGCAGGAAGCAAGATACGTTTTCCTTCGACGTTTTTATAAGCACCCTTTTGATATTGTGAAGCTGAACCGTAGTATTCTTTGAACTGTTCGCCATCGACTTCAATCGTTTTCCCTGGACTTTCAATATGTCCTGCAAAGAGGGAACCAATCATGACCATGCTGGCACCGAAACGGATAGACTTGGCAATATCACCGTGAGTACGAATTCCTCCATCAGCAATAATCGGTTTACGTGCAGCCTTGGCACACCAGCGAAGGGCTGCCAACTGCCAACCACCTGTACCAAAACCTGTCTTGACCTTGGTGATACAAACCTTACCAGGACCGATTCCAACCTTAGTAGCATCCGCACCAGCATTTTCCAATTCACGAACGGCTTCTGGCGTTCCCACATTTCCAGCAATGACAAAAGTATCTGGTAATTCTTTCTTGATGTGTTGAATCATAGAAATCACACTATCCGCATGACCATGGGCAATATCAATCGTGATGTACTCAGGAGCATCAGCCTTGAGCTGGCTAACGAAATCATACTCGTAGTCCTTAACACCAACAGATATAGAAGCAATGAGCCCTTGCTCGTGCATGCGTTTAATAAAAGGAATGCGTCCTGCCTCATCAAAACGATGCATAATGTAGAAATAACCACCTTTAGCCAGTTGCTCTGCTACATTTTCATCCAAAATCGTCTGCATATTAGCTGGCACAACAGGTAGTTTAAAGGTGTGATTTCCTAGAGTGACACTTGTATCTGCTTCTGCACGGCTTTTAATCACACATTTATTTGGAATCAATTGAATATCTTCGTAATCAAAAATTGGAAATTCATTTAACATATCGATGTCTCGTTTCTTTTGTAATGACCTACCTATGCTTGCGCATCTCTACGTCTTTTCCGACGTTTCCTTAATTAATTATAAATCAAAGTAAGGTTTTTGTCAAATTATTTTATAAATTAAAATATATAGTTCGGAATTTACTTGTATAAATAAAAGAAAGAGGAGAGATTATTTTCTCCCCACTTCCTCTACATTCTAATAATACTCTCCCTGACGGTAGTCCCATGAGTTAAAGGTGTCTGACAGGTGCATCATAATCTTATCAATGTCAAGCCCTTTGCGGATTACAACTGGAGCTGGTGAAGTTGAACGTGCTCCTCCTTGTTCTGGGATGAGTTTGCCGTCCTTATCGACCATAGAGACCATCACACCTTGCTCGTAGCGTGTTTCAATCGTTTTGTCAGGCTGGATTGATGCCACGTAGTCGTCTGCCTCGATAACAAGGTCCACTGCGCCTTCTATACGTTCTCCGATTCCTTCTACCTTACCACGATTTCCTTTGCCAGATGGGTTTGCAGATGAAGCGTATACCATCTTGCCTTCTTCCCAAAGTTTGGCAGCTAATTGTTCACCAGCTTTCCCGAATTTAATAACAAAACAGCTAGTACCACGCATGTCCGTCATCAGTTCTTCACGACCATCACCGTATGCTTTGAGTTTTTCAAAAGCTTCTGGTTTCCAAGGAAGAATACAACCAAGAAGAATGTCTTCATCCCAATGTTTTTGGTAAAAGGCTTCAATTTCTGGGTTGAGTTGTGCTA
>CAUQXM010000052.1:0-7263 GCA_963522215.1 uncultured Streptococcus sp.
TTATTGAATGAAAAAATGGTAGAATAAACATCAATATCAAGTGAAATGTGGAGTGTTGCAAACAATGAAGTCAAAAATGTTTCGATTTTATTTTGTTTTGTTATTTATTTTCTTTTTTTATTTTTCGTTTTCAATATTTAACCGAACGTACAGTGGAATCACCGTAGATAAACATGATAATGAGTGGATAGTTAGACAAGTCCATAATCTGGGAAGCTTTGCAAATCATCAAGAGATAATAGGGTCATCAATTATACAAATAGACGGTCAGAGTCCAGATAGTAATTTCTTATTATCTCGATTTTTAATTGTTGAACCGCTTCATTCTGTGACAGTGTTAGATAGAGGAATTTCAAAGAATTTAATAATAGAATCTGGGAAATCAAGCCAAATTATCTTTCTTGTTTTATCAATCATTGCTTTTCTGATTCTACTGTTATTTCGCTTATACATAAAAGGGAGAAGTAGAGGAAAAACTGGAAAACGATATTTTTATTTTATTATTTATACTAGTCTGATGTTATTATCGATTATTCCATCAAGTATAGGAGATGTATTTGGTCGTAGTCTATTAATTTCATACTTGACTTTATTTCCATTATTCATGGATATTTTCATTAGGGTGTTAGTCCTGAAGATAAAAGGTTCAACCATTTCTAACTTTTCTCGTATTATACTGGGCTATTCACTCATCACTCAACTTTTGTTTGTTTATAATCTTATACAGCCCATTGATTTTTTGACTATCTTTTTTTCTAGGGGGGTATTTTATTTAGTATTTTTCTTTTTAGTTATCCTGCTGTTAAAGATGCTTATAAGTTACTCTCAGATAAGAGAAATGTTGCCAATTCATACCTTATTTTTAGCAGTTCTTGCCTTATTTCCTCTATTTTTTGGATATATTTTTCCGATTGGTAAGGAAGTTTCGTTTATTTATAGTATTCCTCTATTGTTGCTTATTTTGTTCTCTATTGTAAATAACTTGATACTAGAGCGAATGATATATGTTGCTTGGAAGTGGAACCCGTTCATATATAACTTGATATTTGCCGTTTTTTTTACTAGTTTAATTATTCTTTTTAGTCTGTTATTAAGAGAATTTTCTCCAATTTTTTTCGTTCTTTACACTTTTCTTTTTTCGCTAGCTTTGTTACCTGAAATAAGAAAAATGATGTTGATTAGCCATAAAATGGAGGGAATCTTTAGTAGTTTTCATACTTTTGTAGCTACTGAATTGGAGAGGGAAGAAATTGCAACGTTTATACATGATACTACAATTCAGAAGGTTATTTATTATAAAAAGCAGTTAGAAATTAGTGAACAAATTAATAGGGTAGCTTTATTAGAGATGTTGGATGATATTGTCTTTGAATTAAGAGATTTATGTTCCAATATCTATCCTTTAATGGTGCATGAATTAGGCCTGAAAGAATCTATTACTAGCATATTAAACCAATTCATGAAGATGGAAACTGTTTCGATTATGACAACTTTTTCAATAGATGAAGAAAAAGTTAATGATAAAGTGGGCACGTTTGTATTAAGGACAGTTAAAGAACTAGTAAATAATAGTATTCTTCATGGGAATGCTAGAGAAATTACTGTAGATTTATCTACAAAAGAAAAGATTTTATCAATTGTAGTTATAGATGATGGTATTTTTAAGGGAAACTATCAGTCTAATGAATATCATTTTGGTTTAAATAGAATTGTAGAGAAGGTTCATTTATTGGGGGGAACTGTTCAGATAAATATAGAACCTACAAGTGTGAAGATACGAATACCTATAGAAGGGAAGAAAAATGATTCGTTTGGTTTTGATTGATGATCACAGTTTAGTATTACAAGGATTGGAGAACTATTTTTTAAAGGAAGATGATTTTAAAATTGTTGGTTCCTATACAGAAGTAGCAGATTTACTTCTTTGTCTCAAGCATGAAAAGGTAGATGTGCTAGTTATGGATTTTATGCTGAAAGGAGTAACGGCATTTGATGTTATTAGTCAAATAAATAGATTTCTGAATACAGTTCCCAAGATAGTTCTTTTATCAGGATTTTATGACACTTTGTTACATAAGAGAGCGATGGACTTTGGGATTCAAGCTTTTTTACCCAAAGAAAGTTCTTATTTGGATGTTAAAAGTGCAATTTATGCTGTTTATAAGGGCAATCATGTTATCCCAGATGGTTTGTTAGAAAAGCAAGAAAATAATCTATTGACAGATACGGAGTTAAGTGTATTGGAACTTATTGTAAAAGAATATTCTAATGAAAAGATAGCAAATAGTTTATTTGTCAGCAGGAGAACAGTAGATACCCATGTTTCAAATATTTGTTCAAAGTTGGGAGTGACGAGTAGAGTTGGAGCTGTACGTGAGGCTATTCGATTAAATCTAGTGTCTTTATAATTTTATCCTAAAAAGGCAAGAAGGTTTTCGTAAATTACGGATTCTTTCTTGTCTTTTTTTGTTTAATATAGAGTAAGTTTAACAGATTGGAGAAGGATATGCTAACAGTAGATTATTTACTTGGAGACAATAAAAATCGCTATTTTGGTAGAGGACATAAGAGAACGATTTATGAAGTTAAGTTGAAAAATATTTTAGAAGGGGTTGGGTCTCTTCATCAAGAAGGTTTGTGGTCTAGTAAACAATCTGAAATTATACAGCAGCACCTGAGTACATTAGATGGAATAGTATTAGCACATTTATTTGGAAGTGAAATACTGAAAAGAATGGGAGTGAGCTTAAATCAGTATAGGTTAAGCCATTTTGAGATAAAGTCAGGGATAAAAGCTATAGAAGAATTGGTAAATTTAAAATTAGAATTACAAAATTTCAAAATGACGAACCAAGTAATTGAATTTGATTGCTTGGTAATGGATATGAAAGTTTGTTTAGGATATCAATTATTAGAATGTATGGAAAATGTAGCTGCTATAGGAGAACAAGGTAGAGATTTTTTATCAACTCATTTGAGAGATAGACAACATGATATATACGATGTTGAGTTTTCAGATAGTAGTATATCTTGTAAAGCAGAGCAAGTATTGATCAAAGATATTGAATATAGTGGTGTAGGTAGTCTAGAAAAGAATTATTATAGTTTGTTAGAACTTCTGATTATTTTTTCTCAAATGGCAGAGATGTTGGCCTACCATATAGAAGAGATATCTCGAGAAGAGAGCAATACCATGTGGATGAAGCAAGTGAGTGCAGACTTGAATTCACCAATTTTGAACGGAGTAGTAGAGCTTAGTGGTAGTGTTTCAAAAAATAGATTATTAAAAATTAGAGAAGAGTATTGGAAAGTCTACGAAATGTCCGGATATGATATAGATCATAAGGTAGTCTTTAAAAGTAAAATAGCTCAAAAATTACCTGATGGAGGGGGACAGTGATGGGAAATAGAGAATTAAGGTTAGTCATATCAGGAACTTATTCTACAGGTAAGACAACAACTGCTACAGCTCTTTCGATTGCAACGGGACTTCCCTTAATTGACGCTTTATCTGCGAGGGAAATTTTGACAGATTTATATCCTGGCAGAAGATTTCAGGATATGTCATCAACCGAATTAATGGCACTAGGGCTAAAGCGTTTTGAAGAGAGAATTCGTACGGAAGGAATTTTATACAAGGAACATGGAAGTTTTCTATCAGATGGTTCAGTATTGAATGAATGGATTTACGGGACTGTTCGAATGAGGGTAGGAATTAACCCAGGATCAGCATTCATTCATCGATTGATGAAATCTATTTTAGGTATTCCTGGTCGAACATTTTTCAAAAAATATTTGACTGCCTATGGGGTTGTCTCTAATAATCATGCGAAATTGTGGTATACAGATGTTGTTCATTTACCAGTAGAGTTTGCAATGGATCCAGATGGGCATAGACCAGTATCTGAGGAGTATCGAAATTTATCAGATGAGGAATTATATGAAGCTTATAGGAATTTGGGTCTGACACCTTATTGTGTCAAAGGTAGTCAGAAAGAACGGTTAAATCAGATCATTCAACATTATGAGTTGCCAATAGTTGTTCCAGTAGATGAGGCTATTTCCTTAGCTGAAAAGGTTATACGAGAAAACAGGGAAGCAGTATCTAAACGTATTATAGAGCAGTATGAAGAGCCTACATTAAAGGAAAAAATAAAATTTATGACAAGATATTAGGAGTATGTATGATTCAGTTTCAAAATATTAGTAAGATTTATAAGGTGGGGGAGCAAGAAGTTCGTGCTTTAGATCAAGTTAGTTTTTCCATTGAGAAAGGGAAATTTACAGTTATTTTAGGTCCATCAGGTTCAGGGAAAAGTACGTTACTAAATTTACTTGGTGGGATGGATCGTGCGACATCAGGAACCTTTATATTTGATGAGGAACTAGTAACAAAGTTTACGGATAAGGAATTATCTGCTTATCGAAAAGATAAGATTGGTTTTGTTTTTCAATTTTATAACTTAGTTCCAAGTTTAACAGCCAAGGAGAATGTAGGTATTGCAGCAAATTTAGTGAAAAACAATAAAGAAATTGATATGTATTTAGATCAAGTTGGTTTACTTCATAGAAAAAATAATTTTCCTAATCAGCTTTCTGGAGGTGAAATGCAACGTGTATCAATTGCAAGGGCATTGGCTAAAGAGCCTAGTCTATTATTGTGTGATGAACCTACAGGAGCGTTAGATTCAAAGACAGGCGATAGTATTTTAACTTTATTGAAGGAAGTTTCTAGAAATGGGAATGCTGCAGTTGTAATGGTTACACACAATAGAGAGTTTGCTAAATTTGCAGATCGAGTTATATATTTGAAAGATGGAAGTATTGAAAAAATAGAGAATAATGAAGAGGTGTTGGGATGAGGTATCTTCATATAAAATTATTAAGAGATCTCCGGCAAAATTGGCAACAATTTTTCTCTGTTTTTCTGATGTCTCTATTAAGTGTATTAATCTTTGTAGGTCTACAAGGAGCTTGGCATGGACTTGAAAAGAGTCTAGAGAGTTATTTGAAACAATCTGAACTTCCTGTTGTTTGGGTTCAAGCGAGACAGATTGCTGAATCAAAAATCAAGCAGGTTGAACAATTATCTTCTGTTGAAAAAGTTGTCAGTAAAAAGAAAGGCTTTGCTAATATTGTTCGTTTAGACAAGACTGACGGACGAATCAATCTTGAAACGATTACAGATAATCAACTGGTTACAGTAACAGAAGGAAGTCCTTTTTCTGAGGGAAAACAAGATTCGATTTGGATTGATGGGAATTATGCGAAGAAGAATCATTTACAGATTGGAGATTCAATTTCTATTTCATCAAGGGGGAAACAGATAGATTTAGAAATTGTAGGATTTGTTCAGGCAACAGATAAGATTTATTTTACAGGTAGTATGGAATATATAGCTCCAAATCCTGACAATGATGCCTATGGTTATATTGCAGATAATGAAATTGCAAAAGGAATTCTGGGTTTATCGTCAGATAATGCCTTAGAAATTTATGGCTCTAAGATAGATTTGCGAGGAGATTTAGAGTCTATTTTTGGGGGCGATTTAGTTTCTTATCAAGATCAAAAAAGTTTAACTGAAATATCAGAAGCTACCGATCGAGTTGGGCAAATTAGAAACTTATCTTACTTATTTTCTTTTATCTTTATTTTGTTAGCTATTTTGGCTATGTTTACAACTATTCAGCGTTTGATTGATGGCCAAACAAAAGAGATTGCTGTATTAAAGGCTTTAGGTTTTTCAAATCAGGCTATCAGTTTACATTATATTTTATTTGGCTTAGTAGTGAGTTTATTAGGAAGTTTCACAGGATTTACTATATCTCCCTTGATGTCATGGTTTGTACTAGAAACTCAAAAGTCAATGTTTACACTTCCAAATTGGCAAATCTCTTATTCATCTTCATCAATAGTCGTTGGTATTGTAGTCATTATTATTTGTATTTTAGCTGCCTATTTAGCTTCTAGAGAGTCAGCTAGAGGCTTACCAGCAATATTTTTAAGAGGTAAAGAAAAAGTTGCTAAATCTGTCTTTGTGGAAAGATTTTCCTCTATCTGGCAACGGATTTCTTATCCTTCAAGATGGGCAATTCGGGATGCCTCGTTTAATCGTATTCGAGTTTTGATGGGAATCGTGGGAGTTGCAGGAAGTATGATGTTACTGATTGCTGGAATTGGTATGCCTGTGTCCATGAATCATCTTGTTGATAAGGCATATAATGAAGATTTTTCTTATTCAAAACGACTGACCGTAGCGGATTATACCACTTCTAAGTCCAGATATGGTGGGCAAGGTGTACAAATTTCACAAGCACATTTTAATCCAGATGATGGTTACAATCGTTTATTGATTATATTTGATGATGGAGATATGATTCAAGCAAAAACAGAGAGTGCTGATTCTTTGAAAGATGATGGTTTATATGTAACTAGATCATTTGCCCATTTAGCAGGTATTAAAGTCGGAGATTTTTTAAATGTGACTCCCTATCAAGATGGTCATACTTACAAGTTTGAAGTAAAAGGGATTGTCACAAGTGAAACCAATCAAGGGGCTTATCTTCATGCTAGAGTCTTTGAAAAAGCAGGGGGAGATTTTACTCCACATACTTTATTAGTTGGGCCGGAGGTGGACGAAGATACTATTAAGCAAGACAAAGGTGTTCTATCTGTCATTGAAAAAGGGAGCCAAGAAAAAAATGCCTATGATTTTGTATCTAGTTTGATGAGTGTATTTCTAATGATTATTGGCTTTGCCTTATTGCTTGTTATTATTGTTCTCTATAATCTGGGCTCTTTAAACTTTGTAGAGAGAATGAGAGACTATGCTACATTACAAGTATTAGGATTTTCTAATCAATATCTACAGATGGTAACTCTTTTTGAGACTATACTAACTACCTTTATTGGTTGGCTAGTAGGAATTCCTTTAGGCATATGGTTTTTGAAAGAATATGTAGCAACATTTTCGACGATTCGAATTGAGTATACCGCTTATGTCAGTATGTATGTCCTTGCTTCTGCTACGTTATTGGTTTGGTTTACATCTTTAGGGACTGCTTATTTTATTAGTCTTCGTATGAGAAAGATTGACATGATTAGTGCTCTAAAGGGGGTAGACTAGTATGGTCAGTTCTGAGTGAATCTATAGACATTTATGAATAATTGTTAATCATCAGTTCTAATACTCAATGAAAATCAAAGAGCAAACTAGGAAGCTAGCCGCAGGCTGCTCAAAGCACTGCTTTGAGGTTGTAGATA
>CAUQXM010000053.1:0-6912 GCA_963522215.1 uncultured Streptococcus sp.
AAACACTGTTTTGAGGTTGTGGATAGAACTGACGAAGTCAGTAACCATACCTACAGCAAGGCGACGTTGACGTGGTTTGAAGAGATTTTCGAAGAGTATTACTCTCTCTTGTCACTTCTTTCTATTTTACCATAAAGTCCAGTTTTTGAAGGACTTTTACTAGAATACAAGGGTTGCTATCTCTATTTGCTATTTTGGACATCAAAAAAGAGGGGATCCCCCTCCTTACGAATTTAATTCTGCCAAGTCATCTAGATACTGGTTGTTAATGACCGCCAAGATATAGGCATCTGCTTTCAAGAGGTCATTAGGACCAAACTGGACATCCAGTGGTGAATTTTCTTGTTCACGAAATCCTAGGACATTGAGGTTATATTTGCCACGTAAATCTAGCTGGCTCAGGCTTTTACCTGCCCAAACACTCGGAATTTTCATCTCCACGATAGACACATTTTTATCCAGCTGAAAGACATCAACATTGTTATGAAAGAGAATGGTCTGCGCTAGAGACTGCCCCATTTCATACTCAGGTGAAATCACCGAGTCAGCACCGATTTTTTCTAGCACCTTCTTAGCTGTCTGGCTTTTGACCTTGGCAATAACCCTTGGTACCCCTAGACTCTTACAATGCATAACTGCAAGCACACTCGACTCTAGATTTTCCCCTGTTGCCACTACAACCGTATCACAGGTATCAATTCCTGCCGTTCTGAGGAGTTCCTCGTCTGTAATATCGCCCACAACTCCACGCGCCAAAACAGGCTCAAATTGATTGATGTGCTCTGCGTGGTCATCAATGGCAATGATATTCATATCTTGCTTGGCGAGGGCCGTCAGGACACTACTCCCAAAAATCCCCAAGCCTAAAATTCCAATCGTACGATCTGACATCGTTCTTCCTTTCTTATCCAATACTAATATCTGCTTTCATATACTGAATCAAATCTTTCTTATCAGGCTGGTAATCCGCTAGACTAACCAGCAAGGTTAAGGGACCGATACGGCCGATAAACATGAGCACCATGACAATGCTGAGAGCTAGCTTGCCCAGTTCTGGCGTCAGATTTGCCGTTACCCCAACTGTCGCAAGGGCTGAAATGGTCTCAAACATGAGGTAGATAAATCGCGGTGTTCCTTCTGCTGTAATTCCCAACAACATCAAGCCCAACAAGAAGGTCATCAAAAAGATAATGAAGACACTAAAGGATTTTTGGACTGTGCGAGCCTCAATGGTTCTCTGCGCAACATTGGCATGAGGCAAGCCCAGCAATTCACTACGAGCAAAAACCAACAAGACAAAGAAAGTCGTAATCTTGAGACCCCCAGCCGTCCCTCCAGGCGCCCCACCGAGAAACATCTGTAGGATATAGATAAACAAGGTCACAGGCCGAGCTTGAGTGTAGTCAATAGAAGCAAAACCGGCCGTTCTCATGCTGACGGTTTGGAAAAAGCTAACCAGCACTTTCTCTGGAACGCTGAGATTGCCAATGGTTCCTGGATTGTGCCACTCCGTAAAGAGTGTGGATACTGTCCCAAACATCAAAATCCCTGCAGTCAAGAAGAGGACTAGTTTGGTGTGGAAACGCAGACGGCGTTTTTTCTTCTTGTCAAACTGGGTTGCCAAGTCAAACCAGACCATAAAGCCAAGACCACCTGTGATAATCAAGCCAGCAATGACCAGATTAATCAAGGGATCCGTCTGAAAAGCCACTAAACTGCTACTGCCGAAATTATCAAAACCAGCATTACAAAAGGCTGAAATGGCTAAAAAGATGGAGGTGAAAATGCCTCGTCCCCAGCCGAACTCAGGAATAAAACGAAAACTTAGTAGAAAAGCACCCAAGCCCTCCACCAGAAAAGTCGTCAAAAAGATGGAACGCATAAAGGCCTTCAGCGACCGAGTCTCCCCATAACTGAAGCTCTCCTGAATGGTTTCACGACTGCGAAGACTGAGCTTTTGCTTCCCCTGAATATAAAAGACCCCGATAAAGGTCATAAGCCCCAGACCACCAATCTGTATCAAGAGCATACAAATCAACTGCCCCCAGACATTATAGGTCGTAGCTACTGGTTGCGTAAAAAGGCCGGTTACACAGACCATAGACACCGTCGTAAAAAGATGGTCAAAATAAGTGGCCTGAGAACCATTTGCCTGAACAAAAGGCAAACTCAAAAGAAGAGAGCCTATAAAAATAACTCCAGCGAAACTCAGAAAAATCCGACGAGCGGGCGAAAGTCCACCCAAGGCTCTTTCAATTTTTTTAACAAATAATTTGAATAACATACATCCATTGTACCATAAAAAGAAGGAGAGGAGCTAGATCTGAGAGGCTATCTCAAGGCAGAGTTCCAAGGCCTTCTCAAAAGCTTCTGAACCCCAGTCACGACTATCGTACTGGTCCAAGTCTGCTAAGGAATCAGCTGTGAACAACAATTCTCCCCAGAGAACCCCACGCAGTTGGGCTACTGCCGCAAGCGCAGAACACTCCATCTCCACAACAGCACAGCCTTCTTCCTTACGATAAGCCACCTTCTCAGCCGTTTCTCGGTAAAAACCGTCTGTCGTCCAGGTCATGACTTCTTCATAGGGAATCCCTCTGGCCTCCAAAACTTGCTCAATAACAGTAATAGCCTCTGCCTGAATTTCCATATAACGAGAAGGTGCCACATAGTGATAACTAGCTCCTTCATCTCGCAGAGCACGAACAGGGACTAGAAAGGCATTTTCTTCTATATCAGCCAGCACACCACAGGTTCCAGTGGAAATAATCTGCTCCACACCATAGCCAATCAACCAATCCATAAACTGGGCTGCTGGAGCTGAACCAACAGGAGCCTGAGCCAAACAAATTCCCTCGCCCTTGTAGTTAACGACATAGACTGGATAGGTCTTGGTGGCAGAAACAAATTCGCCGACACAGTCCGCCCCTACTTCCCTCGCATAACGGTCAATCTCCTCACCTAAGAAAGCATAGACACACTTCTTAGGCAAGTGCAAGTCCAGCCCCTCGTGATCAGGCATGATGACCGCCTGAGGATTGTCATCAAACTCTAAAATGGGAATCGCATGTTTCTGAATCATAACCCACCTCCTCTAATTTTGTACTATTGTATCAAAAGCTGACCGAGTGTCAAGGAGGAAGCTGAGGAACCGAGGAGAAAAACAATACAATCGCAACCAATCTCCACCAAGTCAAAACAACTTGCTTGACAAAAGCTTGACTTCATGGTTTAATATACCCCATAAGGGTATATTTGGAGGTGCCTATGTTTCACTTATTTACAAAAATTGACAGTATTTCTACCAGCGAGTTAGAAGCCAAACTCAAGGAACCAATTCAGCTACTGGATGTTCGGACGCCGATGGAATTTCGTAGAGGCCATATCAAAAATTCCAAGAATGTCCCTCTATCCGAAATCGGATCTTATACACCAGCGACAAAAGAAACACTTTATGTCATTTGTCATTCTGGTATGCGTAGTAAGATGGCTGCTAAAAAGCTAAAGAAAAAAGGCTATGATGTCATCAATGTCCGAGGTGGTATGAGCGCTTGGACAGGTAAGGTCATCTAGATATATAAAGGAGAAAGTCAATGAAAATTATCATTGTCGGAGGAGTTGCAGGCGGTATGTCAGCAGCAACCCGCCTCAGACGTCTCATGGAAGACGCTGAAATCACTATTTTTGAGAAAGGTCCCTTTGTTTCCTTTGCAAACTGCGGACTTCCTTACTATGTTTCAGGAGAAATTGCAAACCGTGATAGTTTATTGGTCCAAACTCCTGAAAGTCTCAAGGCACGCTTTAATCTCGATGTGCGACCATTTCACGAGGTCATCCAGATTTCGCCAGAAGAACACACTGTGACGGTACGACATGATGGACAGGAATTCACAGAAAGCTACGACAAGTTGATCCTCTCCCCAGGAGCTAAACCATTTGTTCCTACCATTGAAGGTTTGGCAGAAGCTAAGAATGCCTACACGCTCCGCAATGTTCCCGATCTCGATGAAATTATGGCAGCCTTGGACAATTATCCAAAAGAAGCTGTCGTTATCGGTGCAGGCTTTATCGGGCTTGAAATGGCTGAAAATCTGGCAAAACGTGGCCTGCAAGTTACTATCGTTGAGAAAGCACCCCATGTCTTACCATCACTGGATCAAGAAATGGCAGCCTTTATCCAAGCAGAATTGATCAAAAATGGCGTTCGCGTTATCACTTCTCAGTCTGCGACTCGATTTGAAGACCAAGGAAATATCATCGTTCTAGAAAATGCTCAAACGATCACTTCTGACCTCACCATCCTTTCTGTCGGTGTTGAACCTGAAAACGGACTGGCCAAAACTGCGGGGATTGAACTGGGACTTAGAGGTGGGATTCTTGTAGATGAACATTACGAAACCAGTCAAAAAGATATTTTTGCAGTTGGAGATGCCATCGTCGTCAAGCAAGAGATTACAGGCCAAGATGCTCTCATCTCTCTCGCTTCTCCTGCCAATCGTCAGGGACGCCAAGTGGCAGACGTCATCGCAGGACTAGAACGTACAAACAAGGGCAGTATCGGCACTGCTATCGTTCGTGCCTTTGATATGACAGCTGCTTCGACTGGTCTCAGCGAGCGTATCCTTAGCATGAATCAACTTCCTTACAAGGCCCTTCATGTCAGTGGGAAAGACCACGCTGGTTATTATCCAGGCGCTACTGATATGACCTTGAAGCTCCTCTTTGACCCAACCACTGGAAAAATCTACGGTGCCCAAGGAGTTGGGAAGAAAGGCGTTGACAAGCGAATCGATATCCTAGCAACTGCTATCAAGGGAAATCTCACCGTCTTTGACTTACCAGAATTGGAGTTCACCTATGCGCCACCATTTGGCTCTGCCAAGGATCCCGTCAATATGCTGGGCTACGCAGCCTTGAACCTTATCGAAGGCCTGAGCGACAATGTTCAATGGTACCAGCTCGAAGACGAACTAGCTAAGGGAAAAAAATTCCTTGATGTACGGACAAGTGGCGAATTTCAGAGTGGTCGACTCAAAGTCGATACCATCCACATCCCCCTAAACGAACTACGGGAACGCTTGGACGAACTGGACAAGAACCAAGCCTATATCGTTAGCTGCCACAGTGGTTTGCGCAGCTATATCGCAGAGCGTATCCTCAAGCAAGCAGGATTTACCGTCCAAAACCTTGACGGCGCTTATTCACTATACAAAATGGCTAAGCCAGAAGGAGTAGAATATGGAAACTAATATCAGTATGGCTGACTTTTATGAAAAATATCAAAATGAAAATCTAGAGCTTATCGATGTCCGTGAAGCACATGAATTCCAAGCAGGACATGCACCAGGTGCCAAAAATCTTCCGTTAAGTACCTTGGAACAAGGATACAAAGAACTCAAACCTGACCATGAATACCATGTCATCTGTCAAGGTGGAGTGCGTTCTGCCTCTGCCTGCCAATTTCTCAGCGCCCAAGGCCTCACCGTTATCAATGTAGAAGGTGGTATGAATGCTTGGCCCGGTCAAGTAGAATAATCAAGAGGAGCTGGGCAAAAACTCAATTTCAGGAGAAAATGAAGTAATACTCAATGAAAATCAAAGTGCAAACTAGAAAGCTAGACGCAGACTGCTCAAAACACTGTTTTGGGGTTGTAGATAAGACTGACAAAGTCAGGAACATATTTCTACGGCAAGGTGAAGCTGACGTGGTTGGAAGAGATTTTCGAAGAGTATAAATCTCCCCACAATAAAACGCATACTATCAAGGTTTTCAACACCTGATAGTATGCGTTCTTTTATTTTAAAGACTTTTTCCAGCCTCTCTTGATTCACATTAAACTAATCTAATAGTAGATAGACCTTTGCAAATATCGTCTCAAAACATTAATTTATTTCCTTTTAATCAAGTATCGGATAGCCTTTTCTAGGCGTTCCTTTTGAGCTTCAGGATCAGCTAGTGGCTGATTGATACATTCAGTAAGGTTTTCGGTAATTATCATCTCAATCACGCGCTCCACACTAGATTTCACGGCTGTCAGTTGCGTCACAATATCAGCACAATCACGATCCTCTTCAATCATCTTTTGAATTCCACGTAACTGGCCCTCTGAACGTTTCAAACGAGTAATATACTTTGAGTTTGTCATTTCTTTTTCCTTGCTCGATTTTTCTTCATTATATCTCTAATCAGCTTCTTTGTCAAAATTATCGCCCATCCAGCTCACGCAGTTCTGTTACCAAAGACGTTTCAAAAGGTAAACTATCCATGCTGATAACTTGATAGAAATTCCTCGTTTTATCTGTCTAAGCAGATACGAGTCACGATTCCATCTGGGTCTGTGATTTCCAACTGGCTAGATGTCAGCCACTTGATTGGTGCATCAACTTCTTGTGCTCGCTGCGCAATCGTTAACAGTTCTTCTTTACTAACGACCTCAATGACATAATAGGCCAAACCTGGCAAGCCTTGCTTACGCGAAGCCAGATCTTTTCCTCCCCATTCATTGACTGCCAAATGATGATGGTAATCCCCAGCTGCAATCCAACTAGCGCTAGGCACACTGAATTTATCCTCTAGTCCTAACACCTTTTGATAAAACTGGCTGGACTTTCGACTATCCTTGACGGAAAGATGGATATGCCCCATTCTCGTACCTTCTGCTAGGATAAAGGGCTCTACTCTTTCCCCCAACTCATAGATATCCTGTGCCGCAAGGGCCTCAGTGACCCCTATAATACGACCGTCTTCTCGAATATCCCATGTGGAAACCGGCTTATCGCGATAGAGTTCAATGCCATTTCCCTCCAAATCTTCCAAGTAAAGGGCCTCACTATAACCATGATCTGCACCGCCGACAAGAGGAATCTGTAAATCTGTCAGGTGTTTCAAGACATCAGCCAAAGCCTTTCGTG
>CAUQXM010000054.1:0-6892 GCA_963522215.1 uncultured Streptococcus sp.
AGAATGATCGTGAACACTTACAAATCTGGTCTTGTTTGACACAAAAGGAGGAGTTGGAGCTAGTAGCCCGCAGCATTCGTCAGAAATTGCATACCAATCCAGACCTGAGCTACAAGCATTTTCGTATTCTCTTGGGGGATGTAGCTTCTTACCAGTTATCGCTGAAAACCATTTTTGACCAGTATCAGATTCCTTTTTATCTTGGTAGAAGCGAATCCATGGCGCACCACCCTTTGACACAGTTTGTCGAGTCTATTTTAGC
This sequence comes from uncultured Streptococcus sp., assembly GCA_963522215.1. GTDB lineage: Bacteria > Bacillota > Bacilli > Lactobacillales > Streptococcaceae > Streptococcus. The sequence continues at coordinate 263 of CAUQXM010000054.1, forward strand.
TTTGAAACGCTATCGTTTCCGTCAGGAGGATTTGATTAACCTTCTCAGAACTGGTTTGTATACCGACCTTAGTCAGGCTGATATTGACGCATTTGAGCAATATATCCGTTATCTTGGTATCAATGGCTTGCCAGCCTTTCAGCAAACCTTCACCAAATCCTACCATGGAAAATTTGATTTAGATCGTTTAAATACTCTTCGTCTGCGTATTTTAACACCTCTTGAAACCCTCTTTGCTAGCCGAAAACAAAAGTCTGAAAATTTCTTGCAAAAGTGGAACTCTTTTCTAAAAGAAGGAGCTGTGACCAAGCAGTTACAAGATTTGACAGCCACTATGGAAGCTGTAGAACAGGAAAGACAAGCCGAAGTTTGGAAGGCTTTCTGTCATGTTTTAGAACAATTTGCGACTGTTTTTGCTGGTTCGCATGTTAATCTAGAGGACTTTCTAGCCTTGCTCCATTCTGGAATGAGCCTATCTCAATACCGTACTATTCCAGCAACAGTGGACACTGTCTTGGTGCAGAGTTACGATTTGATTGCTCCTCTGACTGCTGACTTTGTCTACGCCATTGGGCTGACTCAGGATAATTTACCAAAAATTGCTCAAAACACCAGTCTTTTGACAGATGAAGAAAGGCAAAGCTTAAACCAGGCGACCAAAGAAGGCGTTCAATTGCTGATTGCCAGCAGTGAAAACCTCAAGAAAAATCGCTATACTATGCTTTCCTTGGTCAATTCTGCTCGTAAGCAGTTAGTCTTGTCAGCTCCAAGCCTTTTTAACGAAAGTGAAAGCAAGGAATCAGCCTATCTTCAAGAGCTAGTCCATTTTGGATTTAGCAGGAAAGAGAAGAGGATGAATCACAAAGGGCTGTCTAAGGAGGATATAGGGTCATATCACAGTCTTTTGTCTAGTCTGGTTGCCTATCATCAGCAGGGTGAGATGAGCGAGACTGAGCAAGATTTGACCTTTATCAAGGTTCTGGCACGTGTCATGGGTAAAAAACTAGAACAGCAAGGTTTGGAAAATCCAGCCCTCCCAACCAGTCCAAGCAGTAAGCAGTTGACCAAGGATACCTTGCAGGCTCTCTATCCAGCTGACAAGGAATTTTACCTCTCTACCTCTGGTTTGACGGAGTTTTATCGCAATGAATACAGTTATTTCCTCCGCTACGTTTTAGGCTTGCAGGAGGAATTACGTTTGCGTCCTGATGCCCGTAGTCACGGAAATTTCTTGCACCGCATTTTTGAACGTGCCTTGCAGTTGCCTGACGAAGATTCCTTTGACCAACGTTTGGAGCAGGCTATCCAAGAAACCAGTCAAGAACGCGAATTTGAGGCTATTTATCAGGAAAGTTTGGAAGCCCAGTTTACCAAGGAAGTTCTGCTTGATGTGGCGCGGACAACTGGACATATTCTCCGACACAATCCAGCCATCGAAACCATCAAAGAAGAAGCAAATTTTGGTGGAAAAGAGCAGGCCTTTATTCAATTGGACAATGGGCGCAGTGTCTTTGTACGAGGCAAGGTGGACCGAATTGACCGTTTGAAAGCTGATGGATCGATAGGAGTAGTAGACTACAAATCCAGTCTGACCCAGTTCCAGTTTCCTCATTTCTTTAATGGCCTCAATTCTCAGTTGCCAACTTATCTAGCTGCCTTAAAAAGAGAAGGGGAGCAGAACTTTTTTGGTGCCATGTACTTGGAAATGGCTGAGCCTGTCCAATCTTTGATGTCCGTTAAAAGTCTGGCAGGTGCAGTAGTAGAAGCTAGCAAGTCAATGAAATACCAAGGCCTCTTTTTAGAAAAAGAAAGCAGTCATTTGGGTGAATTTTACAATAAAAATAAAGCCAATCAGCTGACGGAGGAGGAATTCCAGCTCCTACTGGACTACAATGCCCATCTTTACAAGAAAGCTGCTGAGAAGATTTTAGAAGGTCAGTTCGCCATTAACCCTTATACTGAAAATGGCAGAAGTATTGCACCGTATGTTCAGCAACATCAAGCCATCACAGGATTTGAAGCCAATTACCATTTGGGGCAAGCCCGTTTCCTAGAAAAGTTGGACTTAACTGATGGCAAGCGTCTGGTCGGAGAAAAACTCAAGCAAGCTTGGTTTAAAAAAATAAGAGAGGAGTTGAATCGATGAAGCCTATTCCCTTTTTAACTGAGAAGGAAATTCAAAAATTGCAAGAAGTAGAAGCAAATTCGAGCAAGGAACAAAAGAAAACTGCCGAACAAATCGAAGCCATCTACACTTCTGGCCAAAATATCCTTGTCTCAGCGTCGGCTGGTTCTGGTAAGACCTTTGTCATGGCCGAGCGTATTCTGGATCAGTTAGCGCGTGGTGTCGAAATTTCTCAACTCTTTATCTCAACCTTTACCGTTAAGGCTGCGACAGAGCTTAAAGAACGTTTGGAGAAAAAAATCAGCCAACAAATCCAAGAAACGGATGATGTCGAGCTCAAACAACACTTGGGCCGCCAGTTGGCAGACCTACCCAACGCAGCCATCGGAACCATGGACTCTTTCACACAAAAATTCCTTGGCAAACATGGCTATCTGATTGATATTGCGCCTAATTTCCGTATTTTACAAAACCAGAGCGAGCAACTCCTTCTAAAAAACGAAGTCTTTCATGAGGTCTTTGAAGCCCATTACCAAGGAAAACAGAAAGAGACCTTTAGTCATTTGCTGAAAAATTTTGCAGGGCGTGGCAAGGACGAACGGGGGCTACGTCAGCAAGTCTATAAAATCTATGACTTCCTCCAATCCACCAGCAATCCTCAGAAATGGTTAAGTGAATCTTTCCTCAAAGGCTTTGAGAAAGCTGATTTTAGCAGTGTAAAAGAAAAACTGACTGAGCAAATCCAGCAAGCCCTTTGGGATTTGGAAAGCTTTTTCCGTTACCATTTGGATAACGATGCCAAGGAGTTTCCCAAGGCTGCCTATTTAGAAAATGTTCAGTTAGTTCTGGATGAAATTGGCTCATTGAATCAGGAGTCCGATAATCAGGCATATCAGGCAGTACTTGCACGTGTTGTCGCCATTTCAAAAGAGAAAAACGGCCGAGCTCTGACCAATGCCAGTCGTAAGGCTGATTTGAAGCCACTAGCTGATGCCTATAACGAAGAGAGAAAGACCCAGTTTGCTAAACTAGGACAACTAGCAGATCAGATAACGATTCTCGACTATCAAGAACGTTACCATGAAGACTCCTGGGAACTAGCTAAAACCTTCCAAGCCTTCATGAGTGATTTTGTAGAATCTTATCGTCAGCGTAAACGTCAGGAAAATGCCTTTGAATTCGCTGATATCAGCCATTACACCATTGAGATTTTAGAGAAATTCCCGCAAGTTCGTGAAGCTTATCAGGAACGTTTCCACGAAGTCATGGTCGATGAGTATCAGGATACCAATCACATTCAAGAACGGATGCTGGAATTGTTGTCTAATAGCCACAATCGCTTTATGGTGGGAGATATCAAGCAATCTATCTATCGTTTCCGTCAGGCAGACCCGCAGATTTTCAATGAGAAATTCCAACGCTATGTGCAAAATCCAAAAGAGGGCAAGCTCATTCTCCTCAAGGAAAATTTCCGTAGCGGTTCAGAAGTGCTGTCAGCAACCAATGATGTTTTTGAGCGTCTTATGGACCAAGAAGTCGGCGAAATCAACTATGATAACATGCACCAGCTTGTCTTTGCCAATACCAAACTGACTCCCAATACAGACAACAAGGCAGAATTTCTCCTCTATGACAAGGACGACACAGATGAGGAAGAAGAGGGGCAGGCAGAAACGAAACTAACAGGCGAAATGCGCTTAGTCATCAAGGAGATTCTGAAACTCCATAAGGAACAAGGTGTTACCTTTAAAGAAATTGCCCTTCTGACCTCAAGTCGCAGTCGTAATGACCAGATTCTTCTCGCCCTGTCTGAGTATGGAATTCCTGTCAAAACTGACGGAGAGCAGAACAATTATCTCCAATCCCTAGAAGTGCAAGTCATGCTAGACACCCTTCGTGTCATTCACAATCCCCTGCAAGACTACGCCTTGGTTGCCCTTATGAAGTCTCCAATGTTTGGTTTTGATGAGGATGAGTTAGCACGTTTGTCCCTTCAGAAAGCAGAGGATAAAGTCCAGGAAAATCTCTATGAGAAACTAGTCAATGCACAAAAACTGGATAGCAGGCAGAAAAACTTGATTCACACTGCTCTAGCTGAGAAACTAAACCAATTCATGGATATCTTGGCTTCTTGGCGCTTGTATGCCAAAACCCACTCCCTCTATGACCTGATTTGGAAGATTTACAATGACCGTTTTTATTATGATTATGTCGGGGCTTTGCCAAATGGTCCTGCTAGACAGGCCAATCTCTATGCCCTAGCTTTGAGAGCAGACCAGTTTGAAAAGAGCAATTTCAAGGGCTTATCACGTTTTATTGGTATGATTAACCAAGTTTTGGAAGCTCAGCACGATTTGGCAAGCGTGGCTGTCGCACCGCCAAAAGATGCAGTAGAGCTCATGACCATCCACAAGAGTAAAGGCCTGGAGTTTCCTTACGTCTTTATCCTCAATATGGATCAAGATTTCAACAAGCAAGATTCTATGTCAGAAGTCATTCTCAGCCGTCAGAATGGTCTTGGTGTCAAATATATTGCCAAAATGGAGACAGGAGCAGTGGAAGATCACTATCCTAAAACTATCAAACTCTCCATTCCTAGCCTGACCTATAGACAGAACGAAGAGGAATTACAGCTAGCAAGCTATTCAGAGCAGATGCGTCTCCTTTATGTTGCTATGACACGGGCTGAGAAAAAGCTCTATCTTATCGGTAAAGGTTCTCATGAAAAGATGGAAGCAAAGGAATACCCAGCAGGTAAAAATGGGAAACTAAATAGCAACACTAGACTTCAAGCCAAGAATTTCCAAGATTGGATTTGGGCTATCAGTAAAGTATTTACCAAGGATCATCTCAACTTTAGCTATCGTTTTGTTGGTGAAGATCAGCTGACTAGAGAAGCTATCGGAGAGTTGGAAACCAAGAGTAATCTCCAAGATAGCTCCCAAGCAGACAATCGTCAGTCAGAAACCATCAAAGAAGCCCTTGAAATGCTGAAAGAGGTTGAAGTCTATAATACTCTTCACCGCGCAGCCATTGAACTTCCTAGTGTTCAAACCCCAAGTCAAATCAAGAAATTCTACGAACCCGTTATGGATATGGAAGGTGTCGAGATTGCTAGTCAAGGCCAGGCAGTAGACAAGAAAATTAGCTTTGAGTTGCCAGATTTTTCAACCAAAGAAAAGGTGACTGGAGCTGAAATTGGTAGTGCTACCCACGAACTCATGCAGAGAATGGATCTCAGCCAGCAACCAACCCTTGCTAGCCTGACAGAAACTCTCAAACAAGTTCAAACCAGCCCAGCTGTCAGAGACAAGATTAATCTTTCGAAAATTCTTGCATTCTTTGACACATCACTTGGTCAGGAAATTCTTGCCAATACCGACCATCTATACCGCGAGCAACCCTTTTCTATGCTCAAAAGAGACCAAAAGAGTCAGGAAGACTTCGTTGTCCGTGGTATCCTTGATGGCTATCTACTTTACGAAGATAAAATTGTTCTGTTCGACTATAAGACAGACCGCTATGATGAACCAAGTCAACTCATAGACCGCTATCGTGGTCAGTTAGCCCTATACGGAGAGGCTTTATCTCGAGCCTATTCGATTAAAAATATTGAAAAATACTTGATTTTACTCGGTAAAGACGAGGTTCAAGTTGTAAAAGTCTAATCTAGAAAGGAGACCTCATGACACTTCCAGTTAGAAAATCCCTGCACGATGCGGTTTTACAGGCTTCAAAAGCTGATACTTGGGAACAAGCTACCAAGGAATGGAATGAAGTTTCCTTGATTTTTAACGGTATCGGCCGTAGCAATTGCGTCTGTGGAAATACTATAAAGTACGCTTACGAACTCTTTAACGGTGTCACAGGTCAACGCCTATTTCCGATTGGTAGCGACTGTGTTCGTCATTTTCATCGATTGTCCCTTGACCAGCAATTGGAAGAGGAGGAAAAACTGCTCAGAAAGGTTGAAAATCTAACCAGAAAAGCCCAGAAAAAGGAAAAAATAAAGGTCAATAAAAGTGACTTTGACGAGCGCCTTCTAAAATGGCTCTGGGAAAAAGGTGTTTTCAAGCCTAATCATGGTAATCAATTCTCACCTGAGAGAGACTACCAGCTTTTCCTAGAAGTCTTTCAAGGTGGCAGTTGGACCAAGGCTGAGCCTAAGAAGAAGGCTCGTATGGAGGAAGTCCTTGAAAAGTGTATCAAACCCTTTTTACTTGGAAAACCAGATGATCAACTCTACCTTGTCAAGCTAGGCAAGGAGAAAATTGACTACGAACAAGAACTCCGTATCCAGGCAGAGAAAGAGCGCAAGAAGAGGGATAAAATCGCCAAGCAATATGCAGATAATCTGGTCCTAGCCATGGGCCCAGCAGAGCGTGCCTATCAAGATTACTTTGGCTTTACGGAGACCCTGACCCAAGAAGAACGAAAGTGGGAGAAAATACTTTTTGGTAAAAATCGAACAGAACGGGCTATCAAGGCCAAACAATACCAAAAAG
>CAUQXM010000055.1:0-6835 GCA_963522215.1 uncultured Streptococcus sp.
AAATAATCTTCATGACCTGCCATTCTGCATCTGAAATCTGCATAATCACACCTCCAAAATCTACATTTGTCGATTACAATTATCAGTATACTCTTAAAATCTACAATTGTCAATTATAAAATCAATCTTTTCTTTGAAAAATTGAATTTTAACCATTTGATAAAGGATTTTCAGTCAAATCTTACTATATAAACTATAAAAATATGCTATACTAAAGAAAAAAGAAAACAACCACTAGGGGTGCGTAAAGCTGAGATTAACGACTGTTAGATCCCTTTGACTCAATCTAGGTAATGCTAGCTGATGGAAGTGGAAATGATAATGGGGACTAGCAGTCTTCTATTACCTTTCTAAAACAGACCAGCTTGTTCTTAAGAATACAAACTTCAGTTGGTTGGGAGGTTTTAGATGACTTATTTACCCGTTGCTTTGACCATTGCAGGGACTGACCCTAGTGGTGGTGCTGGCATTATGGCTGATTTAAAGTCGTTCCAAGCTAGAGATGTCTATGGAATGGCCGTTGTGACCAGTCTTGTCGCTCAAAATACCAGAGGCGTTCAATTGATCGAGCACGTTTCTCCTCAAATGTTGAAAGCCCAATTGGACAGCGTCTTTTCGGATATCAAGCCTCAGGCTGTAAAAACTGGGATGTTGGCAACTACTGAAATAATGGAAATCATCCAGCCCTATCTTAAGAAGCTGGATTGTCCCTACGTTCTTGACCCTGTTATGGTCGCAACAAGCGGAGACACCCTGATTGATAGCAGTGCCAGAACCTACCTAAAAACAAATCTGCTTCCCCTTGCAACCATCATCACACCCAATCTTCCTGAGGCAGAAGAGATTGTTGGTTTCTCGATCCATGATCCCGAAGACATGCAACGTGCCGGTCGCCTGATTTTAAAAGAATTTGGTCCTCAGTCTGTAGTCATCAAAGGTGGTCATCTGGAAGGCGGTGCCAAGGATTTCCTTTTTACCAAGGATGAACAATTTGTCTGGGAAAGTCCACGAATTCAAACCTGTCATACCCATGGTACTGGATGTACCTTTGCTGCAGTGATTACTGCTGAACTAGCCAAGGGGAAAACCCTCTATCAAGCAGTCGATAAAGCCAAGGCCTTTATCACGAAAGCCATCCAAGACGCCCCTCAACTCGGTCATGGTTCTGGCCCAGTTAACCATACAAGCTTTAAAGATTAAAAAACTCTCTAGTTCCTACTTTAAGGGAATTAGAGAGTTTTTATACTCTTCGAAAATCTCTTCAAACGACGTCAGCTTTATCTGCAACCTCAAAGCTGTGCTTTGAGCAACCTGCGACTAGCTTCCTAGTTTGCTCTTTGATTTTCATTGAGTATTAATTAGAAAATAATGTCATCCAACTTTGTTAAGAAGGCTTGCGTTTTTGCCTCTATATCTTCTGCCTGCATCAAATCACGCACTACAGCTACACCAGCTATACCCGTGCCGATAAGTTGGTCAATATTCTCTGATGTCAAGCCGCCAATAGCAACTACTGGAATGGCGACCCTTTGGCAAATTGTCTTCAAGGTTGAAATCAGGGTGATAGGCGCATTTTCCTTGGTCGTAGTCGGGAAAATGGCTCCTGTCCCCAAGTAATTCGCCCCTCCTTCTTCTGCCTCGAGGGCTCTTTTTACAGTTTTAGCTGTGACACCAAGTATTTTGTCAGGGCCCAAGACTTGTCGAGCAACCGAAACTGGTAGTTCATCGTCTCCGATATGGAGACCAGCAGCATCAACTGCGAGACAGACATCCAAGCGATCATCGATTATCAAGGGTACCTGATAGGAATCTGTTATTTCCTTGACTTGTTTTGCCAGTTGATAATATTGATTGGTTGTAAGATTTTTTTCTCGCAATTGGACTATAGTAACCCCTGAACGGCAAGCCGTCTCAACCTTTTCAAGAAAGCTTTCCAAGGAATCTTGGTAGCGATTGGTTACTAGATACAGTCTAAGCGCCTCTCTATTCATAAACATCTCCTTTGATGGCATCTAGCCAATTTTCATCTCTTTTGAGGAGCGAAAGCTGATTGAGTACTTGGTATCGAAAATCTTCCAATCCCATTCCTTGAACAACTATTCTATCAGCGGAGATATTGAGATAAGAAACCGCTAGGCAAGAAGCTTCAAAGGCAGTTTTTCCTTGGCTGAGAAAAACAGCTGTTAAAGCTCCAACCAAGTCTCCTGTCCCTGTTATCCAGTCTAATTCTGCACAGCCATTTCCCAGTACAGCGACCTGATTCTTCGAAACGATGAGGTCCTTGGGGCCAGTAACTAAGAATGACATACCTGGATAGGTCTGACACCAGTCTTTCAAGACTTGAAGTAATTCCTCAGTTTCTTGATCTTTAGCACTCGCATCGACCCCAACGCCGTGGTGTTTTAAGCCAACAAGACTTCGGATTTCCGACATATTTCCTTTAAGGACCGTAGGTATATAGTCTAAAAGGTCTTTAACTAAGCTCTTACGAATGGATGAAGCCGTTACGCCAACCGCATCTACTACCATTGGGAGAGAAACTTGAGCTGCATAAGAAGCTGCCATACGGATTGCTTTTTCCTTCTCAGCTGACAAATGCCCCAAATTGATAAAGATTGCCTGGCTTTGCTTAGTAAAATCAAGAACCTCACGAGGGTCATCTGCCATAACTGGTTTACATCCCAGAGCCAAAATCCCATTTGCCAGCATCTCACAAGAAATCTCATTGGTAATACAGTGAATTAAGGAACTAGAGCCTATAGGAAAGGGATTTGTAAATGCCTGCATCAGTCTATCCTTTCAACAAAGAAATATCCCTGCACTTTTTTAAAGAATTCCTGCTTGATTAAAAATCGAAAGGCAATAAAGGAAATCGCTGTACCAATCAAGGTTGCTCCGAAAAATCGAGGAGTGTAGATAAACCAGCTAAGCTTAGCAGCTGATCCTGTAAAGAGTACCATAACAGGATAGGAAACAATAGAACCAATAATACCTGTTCCCAAAATCTCTCCGAGAGCAGAATAGTGAAATTTTCGACCGTACTTATAAAAGAGACCTGCTAGAAGGGCTCCAAAAGTCGCTCCTGTTAGAGCTAAAGGCGGAATTCCTTGAGTCGTCATACGGATAAAGGCTGTCACTGTAGCCATAGCCAAGGCATAAACAGGTCCCATCATGATTCCTGCTAGAATATTGACTACACTGGACATCGGTGCCATTCCCTCAATCCGAAAGATAGGCGTAAGGACTACATCAAGGGCAATCATCATGGATAAAATGGTTAATTTGTGAACCTGTAATTGGTGCTTTCTCATATTTCTATTCTTCTCCTGTTTCTAAAGACTGTAAATCGCTTTTCCATGTCTGGTGTTGGTAGGCCATTTCCCAAAACTTAGCTTCCATATGAACACTGATGTGGAAGGCATCTAGCATTTTTTTCTTGTCTGTCTCGTCACTTTCTCGATAGAGTTGATTGACCAGAGCCTCTTCCTCTCTAATCTGTTGCTCCAACTCATCCGTAATATAAGTTTCAATCCATTGTTGGTAGAGAGGATTTGGTGATGGTTTAAGATTAAGTGATTTGCCTATATCATGATATAGCCAAGGACAAGGCAGCAAGCTCGCAAAGGCAATACCCAAGTTTGGCTCTGCAAATTGCCGATAAATGTGAGAGATATAATGATAACAAGTTGGAGCGATTGGATGTTGCTCCATTTCCTGGTCGCTGATTTCTAATTCCTTGAAAAATTGTTGGCGGATAAATAACTCACCTTCCACTAGACTCTGAGCATTTTGTTTCAAGAGTCTTCTCATTTCCTCATTCAAAGTCTTATCAGCCAAGAGGTGATAGGCTTCTGAGAAGGCCTTCAAATAGTAGGCATCCTGAATCAAGTAATAGCGAAAGATGGACAGGTCTAAATTTCCCTCTTGCAACTGTAAAACAAAGGGGTGATGAAAGGAAGTCTGCCAAGCTTCCTTGGATAATTCCATCGCAATATCTGTAAATTCCATAATAACTCCTTTATAAAAATAGACTGGTTTGAAGCAATAAAAAGAAAAGCAGGTAGATGAATAGTGTCCTTTGAGGAATATAAAAAGTCCGATAGCGATTCTCCGCCTGTGCATGTTCGTCATATCCATGCGCCGATAGGGCTCTCAGGTAAAGATGGCGCCACCTAAAGACTGTCATCAGAACCTTGCTGTAAATCAAGGGCGACCAAAAATGTAGTTCTTGACCGCGTAATAAGCAAGCTTCCTTGAGGGACTTGATTTCTTGCTGGATAAGGGGGAAGGAATTGAATACCACAATCAAGGCATAGGCCCAAGAGCGTGATAACCCCTTTTGAGCCAAGTACAAGAGAAGCTCTTTTAGGGAAATAGAGGAAACAAAGACAAGACCAATACAAACGGTCACAAAGGCCCTCGTTCCAAGCATGACTGCCTGCGAAGCATCCCCATGTAACTGAACTGCCCAGTAGTTGGCCAAGGATGGCAAAATGGCGAGCAGAATCATCCAAGCCAATACTTTAAATCGCCGGTAATAGAGCATAAAGAGAATGCAAAATGCGACTACCGAGAGATTAAGAGCAATCGAAGGAATGAAAGATGTTTCCAAGGATAAAATCAGCAAGAAGAGACTGATAATCGGTGTCTGGGTTGCTACTTTGACCATACTATCTCACCTCCCCTTGAGTATTGCTACTCTGAGATGTGAGTGGTTTGGTAATTGTCACTTTTTTCACATGACTGAGACCCTGACTAGTCATCTCAATCCAATAATCAACCACAGAGATCAAGGGATCTAAACGATGGCTAATGATCAGAAAACTTCTTCCCTGATTTCTCTCCTCCACAATCCACTGACAAAAATAATGGCAAGCTCTATCATCCAAACCTGCAAAAGGTTCATCTAGCAAAATCACAGAAGCCTTGCTGGTCAAGATGGTCAAGAGCTGAAGAATCTTTTGCTGGCCACCACTTAATTCATAGGGACTCTTATCAAGTGCCTGCTCCAGATCAAAATATTGTAAAGCTTGGAGAATCCGCTGATTTCTTTCAGAGTCTGGACTGTCTAATTGAAACTCTTCTCGCAGACTGACTCGGATAAACTGTTTCTCAGCTTCCTGAACAACACCCGTCAGGTCACGATACAAACTCTTTTTCTTTTTCAAGACCGAACTCTTCCAAGTAATGCGCCCCTTATACTTTTGAAATTGAAGAATAGACCGAAAGAGGGTTGATTTCCCGACACCATTATCACCCAAGATACAGGAAATTCCTTGGTAGAATGTAAAATTCACAATCGAAAAGAGGGGACGCTTATCCAGCTCACAAATCGTTCGATCCATATGGAACAGTTCCGGGCTAGAAGCAACCTCCTTTGAAGCAACCTGTGTCATCTCAGAGGTAGGGATTTGAAACACTTCCCTTAGTTGTCCATCTCTTAGCTCCACCATATGGTCGATATAGGCTTCATAATCAGATAAATCATGGTCGCACAAAATAACTGTCTTCCCATCAGAGACCAACTCTTTTAGAATCTCCAATATCTCTATCCTACTCTTGCGGTCAATGGAAGCAAAAGGCTCATCCAAGAGATAGACCCTAGGATTCATAGCAAAGAGAACAGCCAAAGCAGCCTTTTGCTTTTCCCCACCTGATAAGTGATGAATTGGACGGTGCAAAATCGCCTTGCAGCGACATTGCTGGACAACATCTGCTATTTTAGAATCAATTTCCTGAACGGGATGCCCAATATTTTCCAAGGTAAAAATTAGCTCCTCAAACAAGTTCTCCATGGTAAATTGATGATTGGGATTTTGAAAGAGGATACCAACCGTCTGGAAACGTTCGATGATAGAAAGCTGACTGACCTCGCTCCCATTTATCAGGACTTGACCGCTATAGGGAAGAGAACTGACTTGGGCAATCATTTGAAAGAGACTAGATTTTCCTGAACCGCTGCTTCCAACTAACAAGGTAAAGGCTTGCGCATGAAAAGTAAAATCAATCGGCTCAGAGAAGATTGGGGACTGAATCGCTCGTAGTTCCAGCCCCATCTATGCCTTGCCCCCAGCTGCAAACTGATGATAGAGTTTGACAATTGCACGAACCAAGATAGTACAGAAGAAAAAGACGGAAATAAAACGTACTACAAGCAAAGAAAGGACAAAAGGAAGGGAGAAGGCGTAGTAACCTAACTTAATGTATTCATAGACAAAGCTAACAAGCGTAATCCCAATACTATTAGCAGTTAGAGAGAGCCAACTTTCATAGCGATTCTTGGTTACGATAAAACCAAGTTCACTTCCCAAACCTTGAACCAAGCCAGACAAAAGGGCACCTAGACCGAATTGGCTACCATAAAGGACTTCAGCAAGCGCAGCTAGCACTTCTCCAATCGTTGCACTTCCGATTCTTGGAACAAAGATAGCCGCAATAGGCGCAGCCATACACCAGAGACCAAAGAGGATTTCATTGGCAAAGGCCTGCAAACCAAGAGGGGCTAAGATCAGGGTGAGGATATCAAACAGATAGCCTGAACCCACAAAAACGCCACCAAAAAAGATAGACAAGAAAGCAAGCAAGATAACATCTTTTAACTGCCATTTTTTCAACATAAAAAACTCCTTTTTTAAAGAAAAGTGGGGCATTCAATGTGAGCTACCTAAATGCTTTGTATCATCTTCATCCAGTTTCGTAAAAGAAAAAACTCTAATTACAGATAGGAATTAGAGTTCAGCTTACAAGATTAGATGGTTAGTTTCTATAAATACAAAACCATTTCACATTTCCCTTCGCCAGTCTTAACTGTATCAGGTTCAATGGGTATCATCTC
>CAUQXM010000056.1:0-6530 GCA_963522215.1 uncultured Streptococcus sp.
GTTATTAGTAATTCTTATAAGTGACTATGGCTTGTTATTAGAAAAGACTATAAGTCAATCCCCTTCTCTCGGAGATTATCCAGACACTCCTTATAGTAGGCATCGTCATGTTCGCTGTATATAGGACTAGTCAACTTCTCCTCTGCTAAATCTTGATAAGGAGGGCAGGCCTTACCTCGATAGTTCTTGTCCAACCACTCTGGACTGACCTTAAAGCCTCGTTTAATCATCTCCTCCATAATCAAGTCATGATAGGCATAGAGACGATAGGGCGAGTGGGTAAAGACATAGTCCACTGTCGCATGCTTTCTACCCCAGCCATTGCCACGGAGGGCACAACACTCTCGATGTTGCCCCAAGAGTTGAGGACGGGGAAGTTGTGAAATCAAAGCCTCATGCCAAAGTCTCATGGGAGTCTCCTTTCAGTAAAGTCGAATGTTGCAAGTAGGTATTTGGATAGCGATCAAGCAAGTCTCGAGTCTTAGTGATCAAGTCTTCCTTAGAAGCCTGACCAAAGCGGTAGCGATCCAACAAGAGCATATAGTCCTTACGCTCGGCATCTGTCGCTTTCTTTTTAAAATAGCCCCAAATATGCTGAAAAGCATTTCAGACCTGACCCCTGTGTTCTGGAATCTGGCAGGCACGATCAATCATCTCCTGAACATGACTCACCTCCGCCTCTTCATTCTTCAAGTATTGGCGAATCTCATTGTAAATATTGCTGGAATGGCTCAACACGAGGTATTTGTTTCTAGCCCAGAGTTGTTGGCAAAGGGCACGTTGGTTGTTATTTTCCATATTTCTCCTTACTTTCTACTAGTTCCCCGGAAATATGGAAACAAAGTTATATCTTAAAAATGAGCGGAATATGAGCGAATAAATAGTATTTTTTGTAGAGCCTGATTTTTCTAACAGATATTAGTCAACAATCCTTAAATACCTGAATAAGTCTCTACTAACAACTGAATCTTACGTAAAACTTCTTGCTTTTTCCGTTCACGCGCTCCCTGTCTACGAGAGGTTGGTGGAATAATCGAATCCAAATCAGTCCCACTATTTTCAGCATAACCTCGTTGAATTGATTTGTCTATGAATAATTGGTAATCAGCTACAAGTTTCTCAGACTCAGCTAGGTCATGGATTGCGATTTTCTTGCGCTCCTTGCCATATTCATAGAAAGCATTGATAATCCCATCATGGTCTTTCAATTTTTGCAAATCAGTGTCATTGATAAACCCGATAACCAACTCTTCTTTGGCACGGATATCGATACTAGAACGAATCACACGACTAACTTCTGCTTTCATTATTTCTTTAGACTCAGAATTCTTCGATTTTTCAACAATCAATGCAAGAATGTAGTCCAGGTTAATCTCATCTGTTTTTAGGAGTTCAATCTCAAATTCGACATCTGAAAGATCAATATCCAAGTCCTTGGCCTTTTCATAGTTCTTAAGATTCAAAAATTCATCTCGAATTTCCACATAAGTACTTCTTAAATCCTGAAGATAACCTTCTGAAATAGGTTTGTCAATTTCTTGAAATTCGTCATAATTTCGAAGAACATTATCAAGCTTCAGTAATTCACCAAACAACTTAACAAACTCTTTTTTATCATGCTCTGTTTCAATTTCTTGCGGATTCGGGAATCTTTCCAGAATTTCCTGACAAACCGCAGTATAGCCTTTGACCTCTATACCCGTTACTTGATCCACGAAACCATCCATATATTCACTAAAACTTTTTTCTAAGATGATTTCAAGCTTATTGGTGTCTCCAAAAGTCTTAATAGCTTCTTGCGTAGCCTTTTCTAAATCACGGAAACAAACAATATTCCCAAAAGGTTTAACCTTGTTAAAAATCCGATTGGTTCTCGAGAAGGCCTGAATCAAACCATGATAACGTAGATTTTTATCGACAAAGAGTGTATTCATAGTCGGGGCATCAAATCCCGTTAAGAACATACCGACCACAATCAGCAAATCCACTTCCTTGGATTTAACTCGTTTGGAAAGGTCACGATAGTAATTTTGAAACTCCTTCCCATCAGCTGAGAAGTTGGTCTTAAACATGTGATTATAATCATCAATCGCTCTAGAAAGAAACTCTTTAGAAGATAGAGGCATGGATGTATCTTGAAGCTCTAACTCTTCATCTTGAATTTCGCCGTGAGCTGACTGTTCTTCGTTAGGTGCAAAACTAAAGATAGTTGCAACTTTCAAACGCTTAGCCTCTGGTAAAGCTGCTTGCTGTCGTTGGAGTTCTTCATAGTATAATTTTGCTGCTTCAATACTTTGTACAGCCAGCATGGCATTAAATCCAGACAATTGTTTTTGTTTATGAGTATAGTGTTGATTTCGGTGTGTTTTGGTGTTATAAACTCGAAGCAAGTATTCGGTAATGGTCGCGATCCGTTCTGGGTGAAGAAGAAGTTCTTTTTCCATCTTTTTCAACTTCTTCTCATCGACCTCACGACCGACCGCCTTTTCTGCATCCCTGTACTTATTAATTTCAGGCTTGATATAGTTGTAATCAACCTTGAACTTCAACACTTTTTTATCTCGAATAGCATCCGTGATAACGTAGTTATGAAGTTGCTCCCCAAAAACTTCTTGAGTTGTTTCTCCCGTTAAACTATTTTCTGGGAAAATCGGTGTACCTGTAAAACCAAATAGAGCGTACTGTTTAAATGCCTTCTTAATTCGCTTTTGAGCCTTCCCAAACTGAGAACGATGACACTCGTCAAAAATCAAGACACATTTCTTAGCATAGACTTCATGGTTAGGATTCGCAGTAATAAACTTATTTAACTTTTGAATAGTTGTGACAACGATCCGATCATCATTTTCTTCGATACTGCGTTGTAGTTCTTTTGTATTGTTACTACCATTGACTGAATTTGGTTGGAATTTTTGATATTCCTTCATAGTTTGATAGTCTAAGTCTTTTCTATCTACAACGAATATCACTTTGTCAATGTAATCCAACTCTGTCGCTAAGCGCGCAGTCTTAAAGCTGGTTAAGGTTTTCCCTGACCCTGTCGTATGCCAGATATAACCACAAGCATTGATGGTTCCAAAATTCTTCATTTCATTGGAAGAATGAATCTTGCGCAAGATACTTTCAGTTGCTGCTATCTGATAAGGACGCATGATGAGCAAGGTATTATCCACATCAAAAACACAATACTTGGTCAAAACTTCCAAGAGGACACGCTTGCTTAAGAAAGTAACAGTAAAATCTTCCAATTCGTGAATAGTCTTATTCTTACGGTCTGCCCACTCACAGGTAAACTCATAGTGATTTTTATTTTGAGCTGTCGTATTTGCAAAGTAGCGTGTATAAGTGCCATTCGAAATCACAAAAATCTGAATATACTTATACAAAGAATTTTCGCTGTTAAAGCTTTCCTTACTATAACGATGAACCTGATTAAAGGCTTCTTGCAGACTAACTCCACGCTTCTTCAATTCAATCTGAACTAGCGGAAGACCATTGACTAAAATGGTCACATCATAACGGTTGGTATGACTCCCCACTTGCGTCACTTGGTTGATGACCTGCATACTGTTGTTGTGAATGTTTTTCTTGTCAAGGATGAAAATATTTTTAATCCGTCCATCATCAAAAACAAAGTCATAGATATGATTTTCTTGGATTTTTCGTGTTTTTTCAACCAAACCTTCATTGGGACATTCTAAATACTCGACTATAAAACGTTGCCATTCAGCATCCGTAAACGTAACCTTATTAAGCTTTTCAATTTGAACCTTTGCATTTGCTAAAAGCTCCGCAGGTGTATGGATATCCAATCGTTCATAATTAAGACCATTGACTAAATCCATAAGCAATTGTCTTTCCAAATCTGCCTCAGACTGAAATTCTCTATCTGTGCGATACTCTGGTTGATACTCAGCCAAGAGAATCCCTTCATTTGTTTCCGCAATTACTTCATGTACTTTTGAATAATCAACCATTTTCATTTTCCTCTTTTTGGTTAAATTTATATTTTATCTCAAAACTATTGAATAATTCTATTAAGGTATTTTTTTCTCGTTCTTGCAATTCTCTAAACTCTAAGTCCGATTGACGATTATGAGTAAATAAATCAATCCTTTGAGCATATAACTCTATATTTTCTGAAGTAATCTCATCACCGGCCACTTCTAATCCTAATAAAACTTCTTCCCATCTACCATAACCTAAAAATGTAGCTGTTTTCTCTAACAGATTTCTAAACAAAGCATAATGAAATTTTTCTACTCGTCCACTGTCTACAGCTCTACGTAATTCTTCTCTTACCTTTAGATGATAACCAAACGGAGAATCCTTCTCAACATCAGTCAAGATATATTTTATTTTATCATTGTTTTCAATCTCTTTTTTCATTACATAGAAGCAGGTTTTCTTAATTCTTCTTTCAAATCTGATTTCATTATATAAGACATTGTAGAAAAGTGGTTGGTGAGTAGAAAGTATAAACTTCAAATCTGTATTTCCAGATTTTGCAATGACTTCCTTTAAAAAAATTGCGGAATTAATAATATTGTTATCATCTAATGAGGAAATTGGATCATCTATATAAATATAATTAAAGTTTTGAAACTCAGAGTCAATTTCTGAGTCACTCAATTCTTCAATAATAAGTTCTAAGAGAGTAATAAATATAGACCAAACAAAAATTCTTTCCTCTCCCCTAGAAATTTTGACCGTTTCACCATCTACAGTAAAACGAATGCTTTTGAAATTACTTTTTATTCTTGGTAAACGTTGTCCCCCAATAATATCAATAACTGGATTACCAAATTGATCAACAACCTGTTCTTCAATATCCTCAAAAATGGGAGCTATTAAGTCACCGACATATTTCTGAAAATTTATAATAACTTGATCAAATTGTTGCTGGTTTTCCAAAAAATTACCAAAATAGGTGCGTTTATCATATTTAAGATAACGATTTTCATCATTTTCTAAATCATTTTCCCAAGTAAAAAGATCTTCTGTAAAGGCATTAAAATAAAGTATTTTCTTTATTTTTGACTCTTTCTCATTTTCCGAGATATTTAATTTATCCTTTAAAATTGTAGATAGCCTTGTTTTTCCTGTAGCATTAAAAGCATAAATCAAATGCACCTTCTTATCACTTGAAATCAGATTATCTGCAACATCTTCCAATGTATTAAATACTTTATCATCCGCCATTATTCATTTTTCCTTATTCATTATAATAGAGTAATTGTTCTCTCCAGTATTCATACTGTTTCTGTCTTAGTTTGATTTCTTTTGGAAGTCCCTCAGAAAGAGAGTTGATTAAGGTGTTGAAATTGTCAAGAATGGAGACGATTCTTTTTTGTTCAGTGAGTGATGGAAGAACAATTTTAAATTTTTCCATATCCTTCGAATTGATACGAATAACTTTTGTTCCAGTTACTTTTCTTTCCTTTTGAGATTGAAAAGATGTAGACCGAAACCAATAATTTAAGTAACGTGAATTTTGATTTGTTCGAATTATATAACTATCCCCAGAAATTCCAATCTCTTCCTTTCCTTCCCAAACAATTGCTTTCCCAACATCTTCCACATTTTCAGATGTAGTTGCCATTACCAAATCATTAGGATAGGCTTTTTTTAGCTTTTCGAACACTAGTTCACTAGTTTTGGAGAGAGTTTCAACGGCTGTAAAATCGTATTTAGTATAAATTTGTCCGTAGTGGATAACAGATTTCCCGATTTCTGTAAAATCTTTCTTTTGAAGTCCATTTCCTCTGACAAAATTACAAATCACTCCCAACTCAACCTTAATCGGTCCAAATACCCACTGTAAAAGATTAAGAATAGCAGAGTTGTCCCACTCCTCTACTCTACTCTACTCTCAGTGTACTCGCCTTCGGCGACGAATGTCAAGAGTTTTTCTCTAAAATATTCGTACTGTTTTTGACGAAGTTCAATCTCCTTAGGGAGTCCGATATTTAGGTCATTACAAACCGTATCAAAGTTGTCTAAAACTTTAACAATACGAGATTGAATTTCGAGGGAAGGGACTGGGATTTTGAAATTTTCAGTATCATTACTAGAAATTTGTGGCATTTGCATATTATTAGCGATGTTTTGAAAATGTTCTTTATTATGAACCAAGTAATGATAAATATATCTTAAATTGATATTTTCATTGTCTGAACTGTATGACCAAAATTCATTTTTAAAACTAAATGGTTCTGTACAGTATTCAAAATCAATAATTCCACGAGATTTTACAACAATTGCCTCTTCAGTATGAATATCTTTATCGGGAATATCTCCATAGTTCACATCAGCGTATGTCTTTCCTCCTGCAAAGATACGGATTGGCGCACCTTCTTTGTGAAGCAATTTCATCTGACTAGCTGTGATTTTAGTACCTTTTCCTTTTTTTAGATATTCGCTCAACTTCTTCCACTCAACCTGATAAACCTTGTCCTCAAATGATAAAAGCTTATCTCGATAAAAAGAATATTGCTTTTTACGTGAGGTCAATTCTGAGGTCAATTCTG
>CAUQXM010000057.1:0-6103 GCA_963522215.1 uncultured Streptococcus sp.
ACTACGCAGGACATTTTGAGTTTGGTGATGGAGAAGAAGTTCTCGGAATCTTTGCTCACATGGACGTGGTGCCAGCTGGTAGCGGTTGGGACACAGACCCTTACACACCGACTATCAAAGACGGTCGCCTTTATGCGCGTGGGGCTTCAGACGACAAGGGTCCTACAACAGCTTGTTACTATGGTTTGAAAATCATCAAAGAATTGGGACTTCCAACTTCTAAGAAAGTCCGCTTCATCGTCGGAACAGACGAAGAATCAGGCTGGGCAGATATGGACTACTACTTCGAGCACGTAGGACTTGCGAAACCAGACTTCGGTTTCTCTCCAGACGCTGAATTCCCTATCATCAATGGTGAAAAAGGAAATATCACGGAATACCTCCACTTTGCAGGTGAAAATGCGGGTGCTGCCCGTCTTCATAGCTTCACAGGTGGTTTGCGTGAAAACATGGTACCAGAATCAGCAACAGCGGTTGTTTCAGGAGATTTGACTGACTTGCAAGCTAAACTAGACACCTTTGTTGCAGAACACAAACTCAGAGGAGAAATTCAAGAAGAAGCTGGCCAATACAAGGTGACGATCATTGGTAAATCAGCCCACGGTGCTATGCCTGCTTCAGGTGTCAATGGTGCGACTTACCTAGCCCTCTTCCTTAGCCAGTTTGACTTTGCTGGTCCAGCCAAAGACTACCTTGACATCGCTGGTAAGATTCTCTTGAACGACCATGAAGGTGAAAGTCTCAAGATTGCTCATGTGGATGAAAAGATGGGAGCCCTTTCTATGAATGCTGGTGTCTTCCGATTTGACGAAACAAGCGCTGATAATACCATTGCCCTTAATATCCGCTATCCAAAAGGAACAAGCCCAGAGCAAATCAAGTCAATCCTTGAAAACTTGCCAGTTGCTTCTGTTAGCCTTTCTGAACACGGTCACACGCCTCACTATGTGCCAATGGAAGATCCACTTGTGCAAACCTTGTTGAATGTTTATGAAAAACAAACTGGTCTTAAAGGTCACGAGCAAGTCATCGGTGGTGGAACCTTTGGTCGCTTGCTAGAACGAGGTGTTGCCTATGGTGCCATGTTCCCAGACTCAATTGACACCATGCACCAAGCCAATGAATTTATCGCCTTGGATGATCTCTTCCGAGCAGCAGCAATCTATGCCGAAGCTATTTATGAATTGATCAAATAAAACGATAGAAGTCTGAGATTGTATGCTTAGACTTCTTTTTGGAGGGAAAGTAGATGTCTCAAATTGAAGGAATCAAGCAGGCTATTATGGCAGATCCGCAGAATGCCAGCTATACAGAGCGTGGCATTGAGCCTCTCTTTGCAGCGCCAAAGACTGCTCGTATCAATATCATCGGTCAAGCGCCTGGTCTTAAAACCCAAGAAGCAGGCCTTTACTGGAAGGATAAAAGTGGTGATCGTTTGCGGGACTGGCTAGGTGTGGATGAAGATACCTTTTACAATTCAGGATATTTTGCTGTTCTGCCTATGGATTTTTACTTTCCAGGACATGGTAAGTCAGGAGATTTACCGCCTCGAGCTGGCTTTGCTGAAAAATGGCATCCACAGCTCTTGCAAGAATTACCAGATATTCAATTGACCCTCTTGATTGGGCAATATGCCCAGGCCTACTATTTAAAGGAGAAAATCAGTGGCAAGGTGACAGAACGGGTAAAACACTATCAGAACTACTTGCCAACCTATTTTCCACTAGTTCACCCCTCACCGCGAAATCAAATCTGGATGGTCAAAAATCCTTGGTTTGAGGCAGAAGTGGTGCCAGATTTGAAAAAAAGAATTAAAACTATTTTATAGTCAATGAAAATCAAAGAGCAAACTAGGAAGCTAGCCGCAGGCTGTACTTGAGTACGGTAAGGCGACGCTGAGTGGTTTGAAGAGATTTTCGAAGAGTATTAGGAGAAAAAGAATGAAAGAAATAACCTTTGACGCATTTTACCAGCTTTACCAAAATGACCAACTTTCTTTAGTGGACGTGAGAGAAGTGGATGAGTTTGAAGCTCTTCATTTAGAAGGTGCTCAGAATCTTCCTCTGAGTCAATTAGCTGATACTTATGATCAATTGGACAAGGATCAGTTACATTATGTTATTTGCAAATCTGGAATGAGATCGGCGCGTGCTTGCCAATTTCTAGCTGAACAAGGTTATGAAGTTATCAATGTTCAGGGTGGCATGTTAGCCTTTGAAGAACTTTAAAAATTTGCATTTCTCCTACTTGGCGTGGACTGGGTAGGAGAATTTTATTTTTAGATAATTCTAATTTTTAAGAATCTTGAAAACATTCAATATTTACTTCATGAAGCTTTTTTCATACTCCTATTCATGATATACTAGGTCAGTATTTTATAAATATGAAGGAGATTTTCATGGCTAAAAAAGGTGCCCTAACAGGTTTACTCCTGTTTGGAATATTTTTTGGTGCGGGGAACTTGATTTTTCCGCCTTCTCTAGGTGCTCTATCTGGAGAACATTTTCTTCCTGCCATCGCAGGTTTTGTCTTTTCAGGCGTCGGTATCGCCGTCTTGACTCTTATTATTGGAACGCTAAATCCTAAAGGATATATCTACGAGATTTCAACAAAGATAGCGCCTTGGTTTGCGACTCTATACCTCTCAGTTCTTTACTTGTCAATCGGTCCATTCTTTGCTATCCCACGTACAGCTACAACAGCTTACGAAGTAGGGATTAGCCCTCTTTTGTCGGATGCAAATAAAGGTCTTGGTTTGATTGTCTTTACAGTTCTGTATTTTGCAGCAGCCTATCTAATTTCGCTTAATCCATCAAAAATCTTGGACCGTATCGGCCGTATTTTAACGCCAGTCTTTGCGATTTTGATTGTTATCTTGGTTGTTTTAGGAGCTTTCAAATACGGTGGAACAAGTCCTCAAGCTGCTTCAGCTGCTTATCAAGCTTCTGCTTTTGGTACAGGTTTCCTAGAAGGTTACAACACCTTGGACGCCCTTGCTTCAGTTGCCTTTAGCGTAATTGCAGTTCAAACCTTGAAACAACTTGGCTTTTCAAGTAAGAAAGAATACATTTCAACTATTTGGGTGGTTGGTATCGTTGTTGCCCTTGCCTTCAGCGCTCTTTACATCGGTTTAGGTTTCCTTGGAAATCATTTCCCAGTACCAGCTGAAGCGATGAAGGGTGGAACACCAGGTGTTTACATCTTGTCACAAGCGACTCAAGAAATCTTTGGCTCAACAGCTCAACTCTTCCTTGCAGCTATGGTTACCGTAACCTGCTTCACAACAACAGTTGGTCTGATTGTGTCAACAGCTGAGTTCTTTAATGAGCGCTTCCCACAAATCAGCTACAAGGTTTATGCGACAGCCTTTACCTTGATTGGATTTGCCATTGCCAATTTGGGTCTTGATGCGATTATCAAGTACTCAATTCCAGTACTGGTTATCTTGTACCCAATCACGATTGCTATCGTTATGATTGTCATTGTCAACAAATTTGTTGCCCTTTCAAAACCAGGTATGCAGTTGACAATTGCTGTTGTTACAGCTATTGCTATTGCAAGCGTACTAGGAAGCTCATTTAAGGTTGAGTTTCTTGCAAATCTTGTCAACGCTCTTCCTTTTGCCAAGGCATCTCTCCCATGGTTGGTGCCAGCTATTGTCGGAATCTTGCTCTCATTGGTTCTACCAAACAAGCAAGAAAGCGATGTTTTTGAAATGGAATAATCACTAAAATCACTTTTGTAGCCAAGTCTACAGGAGTGATTTTCTTTTTTTATCCGATGATAAATGTGTTATAATAGGTAGCAAAAGAGGTGAAGAAATGAATCAAACAGTAGAATATATCAAAGAACTGACAGCTATTGCATCGCCAACGGGCTTCACTCGTGAGATTTCAGACTATTTAGTCAAGACTCTAGAAGGTTTTGGTTACCAGCCGGTTCGCACAGCCAAGGGCGGTGTCAATGTGACCATCAAAGGTCAAAATGATGAGGAGCATCGCTATGTGACTGCCCATGTGGATACGCTGGGTGCTATTGTCCGTGCTGTCAAACCAGACGGTCGTCTCAAAATGGACCGTATCGGTGGTTTTCCTTGGAACATGATTGAAGGTGAAAACTGTACCGTTCATGTGGCTAGCACAGGTGAAAAAGTATCAGGAACCATCCTTATCCACCAAACTTCTTGCCATGTCTACAAAGATGCTGGAACTGCTGAACGCACTCAGGACAATATGGAAGTGCGTTTGGATGCCAAAGTAACCAATGAAAAAGAAACTCGTGCTCTTGGTATTGAGGTCGGTGATTTTATCAGTTTTGATCCACGAACGGTCGTGACGGAAACTGGTTTTATCAAATCTCGTCATTTGGATGATAAGGTCAGCGCAGCGATTTTGCTTAACCTGCTTCGTGTTTATAAGGAAGAGGAGATTGAATTACCAGTAACAACTCATTTTGCTTTTTCAGTCTTTGAAGAAGTGGGACACGGTGCTAACTCTAATATTCCTGCTCAGGTAGTAGAATATCTGGCTGTGGATATGGGAGCTATGGGAGATGACCAGCAAACAGACGAATATACAGTTTCTATCTGTGTCAAGGATGCTTCTGGACCTTATCACTATGACTTCCGTCAACATTTGGTTGCTTTGGCTAAAGAGCAAGATATTCCATTTAAGCTGGATATCTATCCATTTTATGGTTCGGACGCTTCAGCAGCTATGTCTGCAGGGGCAGAAGTCAAACACGCCCTTCTTGGTGCTGGTATCGAGTCTAGCCATTCTTATGAGCGTACTCATATTGACTCGGTGGTCGCAACAGAGCGTATGGTTGATGCTTATCTTAAGAGTGCATTGGTAGATTGATATGTGCCTTATATGTCAGAGAATTGAGCTCATCAAGAAGGGTGCAAATCCCTATTTTGTCAAAGAGTTGGAAACAGGCTATCTTGTGATTGGAGACCATCAGTATTTTGCAGGCTATAGCCTCTTTCTAGCCAAGGAACACGTTACCGAATTGCATCATTTGAAAAAGGAAACGAAACTCCGTTTTCTGGAAGAAATGAGTGTGGTTCAAGAGGCAGTTGCTAAGGCTTTTGCTGCTGAGAAAATGAATATCGAACTGCTAGGAAATGGCGATGCTCATCTCCATTGGCATCTGTTTCCACGACGGACAGGTGATATGAATGGTCACGGTCTCAAGGGGCGTGGGCCAGTCTGGTGGGTTCCCTTTGAAGAAATGACCTCAGAAACCTGCCAAGCAAAACCAGATGAGATTAAAAGATTAGTCAAATGTTTATCGTCAGAACTAGATAAACTATTAGAAATAAAGGAGTAAAAATGAAAAAAAGATACCTTGTCTTGACAGCCTTGCTAGCCTTGAGTCTAGCAGCTTGTTCACAAGAAAAAGCAAAAAATGAAGGTGGAGCAGCTAAGACAGAACAAACAGCCAAAGCTGATGGAACAGTCGGCAGTAAATCTCAAGGAGCTGCCCAGAAAAAAGCAGAAGTGGTTAACAAAGGAGACTACTACAGCATCCAAGGAAAATACGATGAAATCATCGTAGCCAACAAACACTATCCATTGTCAAAAGACTACAATCCAGGGGAAAATCCAACAGCCAAGGCTGAGTTGGTCAAGCTCATCAAAGCTATGCAAGAGGCAGGTTTCCCAATCAGTGATCATTACAGTGGCTTTAGAAGTTATGAAACTCAGACCAAACTCTATCAAGATTATGTCAATCAAGATGGGAAGGCAGCAGCTGACCGTTACTCTGCCCGACCTGGCTATAGTGAACACCAAACTGGCTTGGCCTTTGATGTTATTGGGACTGATGGTGATTTAGTAACAGAAGAAAAAGCAGCCCAATGGCTCTTGGATCATGCAGCTGATTATGGCTTTGTTGTCCGTTATCTCAAAGGCAAGGAAAAGGAAACAGGCTATATGGCTGAGGAATGGCATCTTCGATATGTCGGAAAAGAAGCAAAAGAAATTGCTGAGAGTGGTCTCAGTTTGGAAGAATACTACGGCTTTGAAGGCGGAGATTATGTCGATTAAAAATAAACTTTTCTCTTGCAATTCTAGATAAATAGTGTATAATAGATGAGTAT
>CAUQXM010000058.1:0-6030 GCA_963522215.1 uncultured Streptococcus sp.
CTAAAAAACAAAAAAGAGAACTAAACTAGCCCTCCTATAGAAAAATCCCCCGAGCATTATAGCTCGGGGGATTAATTTTTTCCCTAATAATCCTATCTATCAAATCATATATTCTACACTATAGGTCGCATCCGAGAGTATTCGTGCCAAAAATTGCTTGGTTCTTTCTTCTTTTGGACGACTAAAGAATTCATGGGCATTATTTTCTTCAACAATTTTCCCGCCATCCATAAAAATAACATGATTGGCTACATCTCTAGCAAAACCCATCTCATGAGTCACTACTACCATAGTAACTCCTTCTTTAGCCAACTGTTTTAAAACATCTAAAACATCCCCTACCAACTCTGGATCCAAGGCCGATGTCGGCTCATCTAATAAAATGACCTCTGGTTTCACAGCGATGGCACGCGCAATGCCGATTCGTTGTTGCTGACCTCCAGAAAGCTGAGAAGGATAATAATCTTTATAAGCTAGTAAACCAACCTTTTCTAAGGCAGCTTCCGCACGTTTGGTTGCTTCTTCCTTAGGAATTTTCCGAGCAATCACTAGGCCCTCTAAAATATTTTCCAAGGCCGTTTTATTAGCAAATAAATTATAATGTTGAAAAACAAAGGCGGTCTTCTGGCGAATTTCTAAAATATCTTTTTTTGTCAATTTGCCAAGATCGTAGTCTTTGTCAGCAATCTTCAAAGAGCCACTATCGGCTTTTTCTAAATGATTGAGACATCTGAGAAAAGTCGTTTTACCTGATCCAGATGGCCCCAATATTACAACCACATCCCCTTGGTTGACCTTGAGATTAACATCTTCTAGGACTTGTCTGTCTCCAAATTTTTTTGCAACATGTTCTACTTGTAACATTGTCTCCTCCTATGCTAAACCTGTACTGGGCACTACTTGTCCCTTTTCTCTTCGAATATAGCGTTTCTCTAAGATTGAAAAGCCCCATTGAATCAATCCGCAAATAAGAATGTACTGTAAAAAGATCACAAAATAGGATTCAAAGTACTGATAACCATAAGACGCTTCAACACGGGCAATGGCTGTAATATCCTTAATGGTCATCACAAAAACCAAAGAGGTCCCTTTTACAATATTTATGACTAGATTAGCCAGATTGGGCAAAGCTGATCGCAAGGCCTGTGGAAAAACAATCCTCACATAAGCTTGACTAGTGGTTAAGCCAATCGCTTGTGCAGCTTCTAATTGTCCCTTATCCACAGTCAAAATAGCCGAACGTAAGATTTCTGATAAACTACCTGTCGTCATCAAACTATAGATAATAAAAGCATAATAGATCGGATTGAGTTTAAAGATATCAACATCACTCCCTATGCTTTTGAGAAATTGATTGAGCAAACTCGGAAACAAACTATAAAAGAAAAGAATCAGCAAAATCGGAGGTGTTGCTCTTATAAAAGCTAGATACACGAGAGAGAAAGTTCGAACACCTTTTACTTTATATATTTGTCCCAGAGCTAAAAACAAGGCTGGTAGAAAACTTAAGATCATGGCTACAATCATGATAATCAAGGTGGTCGGTACCCCTTTTAAGGTCTCTAAAAAGGTTTTTGCAATATAGTCTAAATCCATATCCTATCTCCCTTTCGTTTCCAAAGATTTTTCTAACAAGCGACTCAAGAAGGAAACAGCTAAGGCTACACCCCAATAAAGAATGGCAACCGCTGTATAGGTTTCAAGAGAGTAATTCCCCAAATTACGACTGATTAAGAGATTCCCAGCCCCCATGACATCTACAAAACCAATCGTATAGGCTAGGGCAGCATCCCGCATCAAATTTAGAATAGCGGTCGTCATATTTGGAAGAGCCACTTGAAAAGCCTGAGGAAAAATGATTCTCCAAAATGTCTGACTAGGGGTCAGACCAATACTGACTCCAGCCTCCATCTGACCTTTGGGGATTGCCTGATAGGACGCCTTAAATACTTCTGCAATGATAGCCGCAAATAGCAAGACCATGGTGAATAAGACGAAGACCGTCTTAGACCAGTTGTTGATATCTAAATTCAGCCACCATTTTAAAAATTCAGGTAAACCATAAAAAACTAAAAACAGTAAGACAATGGGGGGAGTACAGCGAAGAGTGAAAATATATCCCTTGGAAAGACCTGCAAAAGTCTTATCTTCTCCCACTTGAGCCCAAGCCAATAAGCCACCGAAAAGGGAACCAAGTATTGTAGTAAAAAAGAGAATGGACAAGGTCATCGGAAGAGCCTGCCATAAGGTGGGTAAAAATTGGAACACTCTTGAAAAATCATATGAAACCATGTAAACCTCTTTCTAATACTCAATGAAAATCAAAAAGCAAACTAGGAAACTAGCCACAGGTTGCTCAAAACAGTGTTTTGAGGTTGTGGATAGAACTGACGAAATCAGTAACCATACCTACGGCAAGGCGTCGTTGACGCGGTTTGAAGAGATTTTCGAAGAGTATAACATGCCTGATTGCTCATCTAATCTTTATCAACGTAGCTAAAGACGTCTTCTTTAAAGTATTTTTGAGAAAGTTTAGCTAAAGTACCGTCTTCTTTTAATTCTTTAATAGCTTTTTCATACTCTTTAGCAAACTTCTCGCCCTTTTCATCACGGTGAATCAATGGATAGGTTGGGATTCCTTTATAAGGGAACCAGCTAAGTTTGTCCGCATATTGGTGGTAAGAACCATCCTCTGCTGTCACTGCTTTTTCAAAAGACAACTTGATATCAAAGAAGGCATCGTATCGTCCTTCTAAAACCCAAGCATAAGCATCTGCCACCTTGAATGATTCAGCAGCTGTCAACTCAATTGGTGAATCCTTGTGCTTGTCATTATAACTATTGATAACATTCCACTGAGCATTTTGAGGAGAGATTGGTACTAATTTGCCTTTGTTTTTGGCGAAATCATCAATATTCTTATATTTGGCTTCATCTTCTTTTCTGACAGTAAAACCAATAATGCTGGCTCCTACTGGCTCAGATGGAATAATGAATTTCTTAGCCCGTTCATCTGTATACCAAGCACCTTTAGTTCCAATATCGTACTTGCCAGACTCAAGTCCAATCAAGAGATCATCATCACTCGTTCCAGTATACTCAAATTTATAATCTGCTAATTTCTCATCAACCGCCTTTAAAACAGCGACTTCATAACCATCTGATTCCCCTTTTTCGTCAATAAAATCATAAGGGACATAGTTTTGAGTATGAGCAACTTTTAAAGTTGTTACTTGTCCAGATGAAGCTACATCTGCACCTTTAGCAGATGCTCCCGCCAAAGTTCTACCAATAATCGTTGCTCCAAGAACTGCCACAACTGCAACTCCACCAATAATCCATGTTTTCTTACTCATATTCTTCTCCTTTATTTAGCCAATGCCTCTCTCACCCACTGGATACGCTCCACTGCAATATCACTCGGAATGGTACAATCTGCTCCAAGTATGAAGCCCTCTTTTCCTGTTTCTTCTACCAATCGTTTGGTTTCAGCTTGAATTTCTTCCTTACTGCCTCGATAAAGAAGGCCATCTTTACCGTTTTCAAATCCTCCCAGAACAGCACGACCCTTGAAAATCTCACGACCTTCTTTTAGGCTAATTCCTTCTGGACCAACTGCCCAGTTAAAAACATGAGCTGGATAGTCGGCAAAGATATGAATATCATTTCTAGCTCCCTCATAGCCACAGATGTGAAGGATATTTACCCCACCAACCGACTTAGCTGCATTTAAAACAGTCAGTTCACTCGGCGCAATAATCTCCTGATAGTCTTCAACAGAAACACGCGCATCCTGAATACTTTGCACACTGAGATAAATACCGTCTGCTCCTGCATCTTTAATAATAGCTTGACTCAAGCTAGCGATATCTTGCGCAATTACATCAAGTACTTTTTTCAATTTCTGAGAATCTTGAACTAAGAAATCTGCAATGAGATCATCTCCGCCAGACACTTCTCCAAGTAACCATTTGAGGTAGGTCACAGGCGCAAATATATTGTAAATGGCAACAATATCTTCAGTAAACTCCTGCTTAATCTTCTTCACTAATTCTACCTGCTCTCTAATCCACGGATGATCTTCACCCAGAGGTTGAATCTCCGACAGCTCTTGGAGCGACTTCCCTTTGGCAATAACTGGATTTGGATAAGCAAAATAGCCATCACTCATCAACTTGATAAAGTCTGGATGTAGGTCACGGATAAAACGTTTGTGACCTTGTATGTTCTTTTCAATAATCACAGGATTTGAAAATCCCTTTAACCATTCCTCTTCTGATGTAAAGTGGTGCCAAAAACCAACTGGCACACGATCGACTATTTCTCCTCTAAATGCTTTTAAAACCCATTCTCTTTTTTCTGACATCTCTATTCTCCATT
Source organism: uncultured Streptococcus sp. (assembly GCA_963522215.1). Classification (GTDB taxonomy): domain Bacteria; phylum Bacillota; class Bacilli; order Lactobacillales; family Streptococcaceae; genus Streptococcus. Next base: position 4,381 of record CAUQXM010000058.1, read on the forward strand.
TCTTTCTTTTTCAACTAATAAAACACTGGCAATATCATTGGTTTGAATAAAGGGAAGACTTCTCTTCTGAAAATCCTGAACTCCATGACATCTTGGCCCTTCCTTACAAGTAAGTCCCTTTGTAAGACTGATCGCAAGTAAGATGACAAAGCCGAGGACCATCCCTGCCAATAGCCACTTTTTTCTTTTCATAAGGCCCTCCCATTATAAAACAGCAGCTTGACGAATCCAATCCAATCTTTCTAATTCAAAGTCATCTGGAACTGTGCAATCCGCTCCAAGAAGGACCCCTCTAGTCCCAGCTTCAGCCAACAAGCGTTTGGTTTCCTCTTGTAGTGCAGCCTTTCTACCTCCATAAAGCAAGCTCTGCTTCCCATTTTCAAAACCACCCAAGACCGCTTTGCCATGAAATAGCTCCTGACCTTGAGGTAAACTGACTGCTTCATGGTGGGTTGCCCAATTGAAAACCTGGGCTGGATAATCTTTGAAAATAGTCACATTGTTACTGGCACCTTGGAAACCGCAGATATGCAGGATATTTACCCCACCTACCTGATTGGCAGCTTCTAAAACTTTTATGTTGCTTGGCTCAATATAGATCTGATACAATTCTGCTGTGATGCGCTCATCCTGAATTTCTTGTGTACTGAGATAGATTCCATCTGCTCCACCATCCTGAATGATTTTTTTAGTTAGGATAGCGATATCCTCTGCTATCACGTCTAAAATCTCCCTGAATAGTTCTGGATTTTCGAGTAATAGATTAGCAACCTCCTTATCACCTCTAGAAGCCTCTGTACGAAACCACCTTTTCAAGTAGGAAATCGGAGAAAAGATATTGTAGAATGAAGCAATATCCTCAGTGAAGGTTGCTCGAATAGCTTGTACCACTTCTACTTGTTGCTGAATCCAAGGATGATTTTCACCAATTGACTCAATAGAAGCCAGCTCCTGAATACTTGAAACCAAAGGACTGTAGACATTACTTGGATAAATGAAAAATCCGTCACTCATCATTTTGACAAAATCAGGATGAATTCTTTCAACGTACTTCCGATGTCCCTCTAAACTTTTTTGAAAGATACGTGGGTTATTTAAACCTTGCCCTTTTTCCTCCAGTGTTACAAAATGAAACCAAAAGCCTACAGGAACTCGTTCCACCTCTTCTCCTCGGATGGCTTTAAAAACTAGCTCTCTTTTACTTGTCATACTTTTCTCCTTCCATTTGGATTGAAACCATCTTACCACTCCTTTTGACCTTTTCCCAATATATATTGACTATCGACTTGATTGAGATTGTTTATATCAATAGAGAAAAAAACCTCTGGAAAGCTTGATTTTACTAGCTTTTCAGAGATTCTTTTCTGTTTATTGCTTTTTTAAAATAGTTGTTATATAGATTTTTTATCAGCCTGATTAGGATTTTTTATTAGGCCTCTTTCATGGCAAAATAAGCCCATACTTTGGGTGCAACTTGTGTGCCGAAGAGTTCAATAGCTCTCAGTACTTGTTCATGAGGCATAGAACCAAGAGGTAAGTGCAACATAAAGCGGTCCAAACCTAAGTCTTCAATCATGCGAATCAATTTTTCGGCCACCTGATCTGGATTGCCCACAAACATAGCACCATTTGGCCCAACTTGCTCCAAAT
>CAUQXM010000059.1:0-5947 GCA_963522215.1 uncultured Streptococcus sp.
ATCCGGCTGCAATATACTTTTTACTGAATTTCATAAATCCCTCATTTCAATAAATAATGAAGCTTTTCTTAACTTCTTTTTCTCGGTTAAACAGTTTTTCTAAACCGGTTATTTAACCAATTAATTAACCAGTAAATAGTTTACCTTTTTTAAGTTTATCTGTCAAGATTTTTATATCATTTTAAAAAATAAAAGCCAGTATTGCTACTGACTCTTACATCATTTTGATTTATAGTATAAAGTTTATACTGCTGGTTTCGTCGTAACTGACTCACTACCTTTTAACAAAGCAAGCAATTTTTCTGCTTCTGCCATGATACCATTATTATCCATGGTTTGGAGACTCAAGTTATTTCGTAAACCAGATAGGCTCTCTGTCACATTGTCTTTCAAACTAGCATCCGTTACTTTAGCAAGTAGAGCTTCTACTTCTTTGAGTTTGGCTTCTACTTTTTCGGTTTCTACTTGAGGTACTTCAGCTTCGTCTGTTGTATCTTTAGATACTTCTCCTGTCTCGTCTTCATCAGTGCTCGGTTTATAAAGATTATCTACTGAAGGGGTTGAAGCTGTATGATTTTCTTTTTCATTGGATTCAGGACGGGTTGACTCGTCTGATTCATGATGATTTTCCTTATCTTCATCAGATTTACTGTCTTTGTCTGCCTTATTTTTACGAACATGGTCGCTGGCATTTCCCCAACCATTATCTGAGTGAGGACGTTCTTCAGGATGTTCAACATAATATTTTACAGTCGCAAAGAGATCCTCAAGGCTATAACCCTTAGGTTCTTCATAGAGTCCTTCGTCAAACCAACCAAATTTAATGTTATGGTAATGGTCGTAATGAGGTATAATCAAGCTACCATTTTTAACTTCAACAGTATGTTGTAGATTGTAAGGAATATGATCAAGTGGAACCTTCTTAGCTGCTTTCACTTTATTATAGATTGCTTCTACTCCTTTAACGTCAGTATTTCCTGAACCCTGATTCTCTGTTGAAGGAGGTGTCAAACCTTTCTCTTTAGCATAAGCCTGAGCTGCCACTCTTTCAGCTTCAGACAAGCTCTCTTTCTTAATCCAATGACTATGGGTCATATGCGGAGTTACATAAGCATCTCCCTCATCACTGGTAATATCACGAATGTCAAAGATATATCCATCTTCTGTTGTATACTTACCTGCTAATTTCGCTAATTTAATTTCATCGTCTGTATAAGCAATTTGAGCATTTGGTTTTCCAAGTCGCTCTGGATGGGTAATTGGTGCTAGGAATGCCAATAAGTCATCTACCAATTTTCCTTTATTAGAAGATTCATCATTCAAGCGTTCTGCTAACTTGTCCAAGGCTTGGAAATCAAAAGTACGACCCTTATTTTCAGACAAGGCTTTATGGGCCTCGGTCAACAATTTATATGCTTTATCATAAAATTCTTGGTCACGAGGTGGTACATTTTCTTTCTTCGCAACTAGCGCATGCGTCTCTTGAGTTTTCTTAGACAGGAGATTTTCAATAGCATCAATCTTATCCTTGGTCAAATCTTTAGCTAGAACATAACGACTGACTCCCTTATCCTCGAAAATATAACCGTCGCCAACTTTTCTAACAACCTGGTTGACATCAAGTTCAGTCGGTTTATTTTCCACTGGTGCTAGAGGTTTGGTAGTAGGGGCTGGCTTCAAAGGAGTGACGCTTGGCAATACACTGCCATTTTGTCCCTTAACAGCTATCATACGAGCCAATTTTTCTTCCAGCGGTGACATTTGTGAATAAGGAATAAAGTGATAATGATCTCCATGAGGCACTGCGACACCGTTAGCTGTACGTTTGATGATTTGTGCCGGATCAAAGACTAGGCCATCCGATTCCACATGTCGTTCTGACAAAGGTTTGGCATACAATTCACGTAAAAGTGTTGGAATATCTTCCCCTTGATTTTGATGATAAGTTGGAGTGACAGTCAGATTAGGAGTCTCTGGCAAACTTGGTTGAGTTGTTTTAGCATTATCACTACTTGGTTTACTTGAACTTATAGCAGAATGTGAGCCCTGTTTACCATTCCAATAAGCTTGAGCAGCAGCTAATTCTCCTGCTGACAAATCACTCTTAGGAATATAGTGGAAATGATTGCCGTGAGGGACAACAAAAGCATCACCTGTATCTTCAATCACATCTGTCGGACTAAAGACATATCCATCATCCGTTGTATAGGCGCCTCCAGTTCCTCGATTCGATGCCTGCGTATTGAGATTAAAGTTTGGTTTAATCGTTGAACTTGGTTTATCTGTACTGCTTGGTTTCGTATTATCAGCATGACCTTGAACTGGCTGACCCCCAATTGGCAGATTTCGAGCCAATTTTTCTTCCAAGGCAGACATTTGCGAATAAGGAATGAAATGGAAATGATCTCCGTGAGGAACTGCCACACCATTGGCTGTTCGTTTTGTAATCTGTGCTGGGTCAAATACTAAGCCATCAGATTCCACATGACGTTGGCTAAGTGGTAAAGCATACAATTCTTGAAGGAGACTATCCAAGTCCTCATTTTGACTCTCAGGAGTTGTTGCAGAATCTTGAGGAGCCTCAGATTGACTCGTTCTCACACTAGATCTTGTTTCTCCCCTGCTAGAACGATATTCAACCGTACTTAATTGACCGCCTTTTCCAGACAAGAAGGCTTGGGCAGCAGCTAATTCACTGGCAGACAAATCACTCTTCGGAATATAGTGGAAGTGATTGCCATGAGGAACGATATAGGCATCACCCGTGTCCTCAATGATATCAGAGGCATTGAAGATATAACCATCATCCGTTGTATAACGGCCTTGAGCTCTGGCAGCAACTACCGCCTGATCGTTAGAACCGCCTCCATGATTACTACTGTGTTCCTGCTTCTGACGTTTAATCTCTTCTTTTGTCCGAATATTGTCCGCATGAGCCGCATCTTTAAGGTAAACATAGTATTTCCCGTCTACCTTAATCACATAGCCACCTTTGATTTCATTGACAATGTCTGAATCCTTCAACTGATAATTCGGATTTTTCATCAGCAGTTCTTCACTGATGATAGCATCATAAGGAACCTTACCATTATAGTAATGATAATGGTCTCCATGAGAGGTCACATAACCTTGATCCGTAATCTTGATAACAATTTGTTCGGCGTTGATTCCCTCTCTCTTACTGACTTCATCTGGTGTCAAATTTTCTGCCTTTTGACCAGCCTGATCACCGTCTATATAAGCAACTCGATTAGAATCTTTCTTAACTTGACCAGCTTGGTAACGACCAAGTTCATAGGAACAAACACTTAGGGCAAGAACTGCCACTGAACCCGCTACATATTTTTTATTGATTTTCATTCTTTCCTCATTTCAATTCTTCTGCTAGAACACTCATATTTTCTTCAAGGTTTTCTAGATAAGTCTTGTCATTTTGTGGGTCTGCCTCTAAAGGATTCAGAGTTTTAAGACCCACACCTGTTGATTTGACAAGAGTTTCAGCTACTTTTGAAGAAGCGTTACTTTCTGTAAAAATCGTTTTAACCTTATAGGTTTTAACAAATTCCTGAATTTCTGTTAGTTGTCTTGGACTTGGTTCTTGTTCTGGAGAGATGCCAGCAATACCAAGTTGATTAAGTCCAAATCGCTTAGCTAGATAAGAAAAGGCTGTATGTTGTGTTACAAAAGTTTTCTGACTCGCTTTTTCAAATTTAGGCTGGAATTTCTTAGTCAATTCTTGAGCTTTTTTGATAAAGGCTTGCGCATTTTTCTGATAAGTTTCTTTATGCTCACTATCCACCTCTGAAAGTTTATCAGCGATAATCTGAGCTTCTTCGCCAGCTTTTTCAGGATCTAGCCAAGTGTGAGGGTCATAGAGCGTTTTTTCATCAACTCCATCACCTGCTTCCACATCTTCTAGACCAGGGACACGTTCCAAGGTCATTCCTTCAGAAGCCTCTAAAACCTTAACTTTAGATTTTTTTAGATTTGGATCCAGACTTCCTGCCCAAGATTCGAGCGTATGAGAATGATAAACAAAGACATCTGCATCATAGATGGCTGCAATGTCATTCGCTGAAGGTTCAAAGGAGTGAATCCCACTACTTGACTGAATCATTCGAACATTATTCAAATCTCCAGATACTTCCTTGACCATAGCATAGACAGGGTAAAAACTGGTTACAATTTTCATCCCTTTCCCAGTCTGACTTTCCTTTTGGCCACAACCCCCTAAACACAAAAGAAAGACACTTAACAATACTAAAAATAAACTTTGTTTTTTCATGGATAACCCCTTAACTATTTAATTAACTGGTAAACATTCTACTCCTAAAAATTTAATCTGTCAAGCTATTTTTAGAAAAAAATTGAAATTTCTTTCACATATAAAAATCTGCTGAGTTTCAACAACTCAACAGATTCTCACTTTATATACTCAATGAAAATCAAAGAGCAAATTAGGAAGCTAGCCGCAGACTGCTCAAAACACTGTTTTGAGGTTGTAGATAAGACTGACGAAGTCAGTCACATATATACGGCAAGGCGAAGCTGACGTGGTTTGAATTTGATTTTCGAAGAGTATTATTCTTCTATGGTAGAATGCTTATAACCATAAGTAAAGTAAATAATACTTCCTACCAACAACGCAACTAGGAAAGCAATCCAAGTTTCCATATTATACTGTAACATAAAGGACAAACAAATGATGATTGATAAAATCGGTAATAAGGGTACCAATGGTGTTTTAAATTCTCCAGCTTTGGGCATCCCTTTTTCTCTCCGTAAACGAATCAGGCCGTAAGCTAGCATAATCAAGTAGGCTAGGGTACAAATATTTAAGAAGGCTGCGATACTAGCAAGTGGGAACATTCCTGCTGCTACTGCTGAAGCTATACCTGTCAAGATAGTAGCATTTTTGGGTACCTTACTTGTCTTTGTTAGTTCTTTAAATACAGCAGGCATTAAGCCGTCACGCGCTAAACTATAAATCATACGAGATAAGGCATAGGTCATCGAAATACAGACTGTAATCAAGGTCAAGATAGCCACTAATGACACATAGTTAGCTGCCCAACCAATCCCAACGCTACGAAGAGCAAAGGCAACAGCATCATCGACATTTAGATGACTATAGTGAACCACACCAGTCAAGACAAGCGTTACCAAGGCATAAAGAATGGTTACGATAGAAAGCGATAAGACAATTCCTCTAGGAATATTTTTTTGAGGAGTCTTGACTTCATCTACAGCCATAGAGATGGATTCGAAGCCTAAAAATCCGAAGAACATTAAGGAGGCACCAGCCATAATACCAGTACTAGCACCATAGATTTGTCCAAAACCATAAGGAGCAAAATTGCTCCAATTATCAAGTTTGATATGCCAAATTCCTACTAAAACAAAGAGAGCTAAAGCGGAAAATTTCAAAATAACTAGAATAGAGTTAAAGCGTAAGGCTGCCTTAGCATTAAGTAAAACCAGCGAGGTAACTAGAACCAAGACAAGAATAGGCAATAAATCAACAAATGTCCCTGCTTGAGGATTAAAGGTACCATTTAAAGCCTGAGGAAGGGCTATCCCATATTGAGAAAGCAAGCCTTTAAAATAAGCTGCCCAACCCGAAGCCACACCTGATATGGCTGTCATGAACTCCATCATGGTTAACCAACCTGCCAACCAGGCTGGGAATTCTCCTAAGATAGCATAGAGATAACTGTAGGCACCACCTGTAGCAGGTACTCGTGAAGCAAATTCTGCAAAAAAGAGAGCTGATAATCCCACACACAAGGCAGAAATGACAATTGAAATCACTAGGGCTGGACCCGCTAGAGTTGCGGCTGCAGTACCTGTTATTGTAAAGACACCTGTCCCTACCATGGCTCCGATACCTAACAAAATCAAATCCCATAACTTCAAATGCCTGTGCATCTCCGTTTTATCTAAACTA
>CAUQXM010000060.1:0-5422 GCA_963522215.1 uncultured Streptococcus sp.
CTATCATGAACCCAACAGTTAACTCATACAAACGTTTGGTTCCAGGTTATGAAGCGCCTGTTTACATTGCTTGGGCTGGTCGTAACCGTTCGCCACTTGTGCGTGTACCTGCTTCACGCGGTATGGGAACTCGTCTTGAGTTGCGTTCAGTGGATCCAATGGCGAACCCTTACATCGCTATGGCTGTGCTGTTGGAAGTTGGTTTGCATGGTATTGAGAATAAAATCGAAGCACCAGCTCCTATCGAAGAAAATATCTACATCATGACAGCAGAAGAGCGTAAGGAAGCTGGTATTACAGACCTTCCATCAACTCTTCACAACGCTTTGAAAGCTTTGACAGAAGATGAGGTTGTCAGAGCAGCTCTTGGAGAACATATCTATACTAGTTTCCTTGAAGCCAAACGAATCGAATGGGCAAGTTATGCAACCTTCGTTTCACAATGGGAAATTGATAACTATTTAGACCTTTACTAATATAGAAGAAAGATTGCCTGAGGGCGGTCTTTTTTCTTGTGTTTTATATCGAGGTGTGATATATTTTATATAACGAAGTGCGATATATCGAACTGAATAGGAGATGGTTATAAATGGAATTAACGGATAAGATTCGTCGAGTTTATCTTCCGATGACGGAAACGGGCTTTTATATCTTGTTCTGTCTGCAAAAGGAAGGTCATGGTTATAGTATTACGCAAAAGGTCAAGGAGATGACAGATTCGCAAGTTTCGATTAGTCCTGGGACTATGTATGGAACCTTGTCAAAAATGGAAAAGGATGGTTTGATTTCATTTGTCCGCGAAGAGGAAAAACGGAAAATCTATCATATTACAGACTTGGGACGCAAAGTCTTAGATATTGAATTGAAGCGTATTGAACGGCTCTATAGAAACAGTCGGGAGGAAGGATGATGGAAAAGAAGGTTGTTTATAGAATTGCTACCATTGCGGATTATGATAGAGAGGCTTTATATCTTAGAAAAATGCATGCTGAGGGCTGGAAACTTAAGGAAGTGACCTACTCTAACTTAGTAGTTGCGGTTAAGTATACTTTTGAAAAGTGCCAACCGGAGCAGGTGTCTTATCAGTTGGACTTTTATCCTATGAAAAAATCAGAGAGAGCCTCCTATTTACAACTATTTAAAGACTGTGGCTGGGAGCATATTACAGACTTTAATGGTTTTTCCTACTTTAGAAAACTTCATTCTGGAATTGAGTCGGATGCCGAGTTTGAAATTTATAATGACGCGTCCGGGAAGCTAGCTATGGTCAAACGGATTTTAACGAGGCGGATGTTTCCTATTTTGCTTCTCTTTTTAGCTCTACTACCGGTTTTCTCAAAGTTTGTCACTGGAGGTAGTTCTTTCAGTTGGGAAATGTTTTTGATTGTTATAATAGATGGTGTTTTATTGATAGTTCATGCGATTCAGATTTCTTATATTTTTTGGAGATTGTTTCAAAAGTGGAAAGAATTATCTGATAAATAAAACCATGCATGTTTTCTGATTTGGAGGTAAGGTAATGAATAGCAAAGTACAATTTCGGATTTTCACCATTGTTGATTTGGACAAGGAAGAAGAATATTTACATGAGATGCATTTGAAAGGTTGGAAGTATAGAACTAGTCGTGTTGGTTTTTTCTATTTTGATCAATGTCAACCAGACGATGTCATCTACTGTATCTATGATTCTAGATTTCTTAAAAAGTATAAGCATGAACTGCAAGATTTTAGAAATAGAAGTTGGGAATTGATAGTAGCAGGTTCTTGTTCGATTCTTCGTAAATCGTCTTCTAATTTACTTCCAGAAGATCAAGTCTATATGAGTAAGGGGCTCAGATGGGAAGTTATGCGATATAGACTTCGTTCCTGTACAGCTACTTTCTTAGGTGGTCTTGTTGTTTGTATGAGTTTGTTTCGAGAAGAACTGTCGCAACCTTTCTTTGTCATTTTTGCTCTATATGTCTTTATGATTTCTTATCTAATCTATGGTTATTTCAGACTAAAAAGGAAATACTGAGTAGATGGAAGGTAGGGTTCTAGGTCTTCAGACTGATTTTTAGCACTCTTGATAAAAGAGTGCTAATTTTTTGAGTTTTTGTCTTGACATTCTCTTTTAAGGGTGTATAATAGAATCATGAGTTAGCACTTGAGTGTATCGAGTGCTAATCGATCAGACAGAGAGGAGTGATGAGGTGGTTACAGAGCGTCAGCAGGATATTTTAAATCTGATTATTGACATCTTTACCAAAACGCACGAACCTGTCGGATCCAAAGCCTTGCAAGAGTCTATTAACTCTAGCAGTGCAACCATTCGTAATGACATGGCGGCTCTAGAAAAGCAAGGTTTGCTTGAGAAGGCTCATACTTCAAGTGGTCGGATGCCAAGTGTTGCTGGTTTTCAGTACTATGTGAAACACTCACTGGATTTTGATCGACTGGCTGAAAATGAGGTATATGAGATTGTCAAAGCCTTTGATCAGGAATTCTTCAAATTGGAGGATATTCTGCAAGAGGCTGCTAATCTACTAACAGACCTGAGTGGCTGTACGGTAGTGGCTCTGGATGTTGAGCCGAGCAGGCAACGTTTGACAGCCTTTGATATCGTTGTTTTGGGGCAACATACAGCCTTGGCAGTATTTACCCTAGACGAGTCTCGAACGGTTACCAGTCAGTTTCTGATTCCAAGGAACTTCTTGCAGGAGGATTTGCTGAAACTGAAGGCAATCATTCAGGAACGCTTCCTCGGCCACACCGTTCTAGATATTCACTACAAGATTCGGACGGAGATTCCGCAGATTATCCAGCGTTACTTTACAACAACGGACAATGTGATTGATCTCTTTGAACATATCTTTAAGGAAATGTTCAACGAAAACATTGTGGTGGCTGGCAAGGTCAATCTCTTGAATTTTGCCAATCTGGCAGCTTATCAGTTCTTTGATCAACCGCAAAAGGTGGCTCTGGAGATTCGTGAGGGGTTGCGTGAAGATCAGATGCAAAACGTCCGTGTTGCAGACAGTCAAGAGTCCTGTCTAGCTGACCTAGCGGTGATTAGTAGCAAGTTCCTCATTCCTTATCGGGGAGTTGGAATTCTAGCAATTATCGGTCCAGTCAATCTGGATTACCAACAGCTAATCAACCAAGTCAATGTGGTCAACCGTGTTTTGACCATGAAGTTGACAGATTTTTACCGCTACCTCAGCAGTAATCATTACGAAGTACATTAAGATTGAAATCATTAAAGGAGGCGAAAATGGCCCAAGATATAAAAAATGAAGAAGTAGAAGAAGTTCAAGAAGAGGAAGTTGTGGAAACGGTAGAAGAAACAACTCCTGAGAAGTCTGAGTTGGACTTGGCAAATGAACGTGCAGATGAGTTCGAAAACAAATACCTTCGCGCTCATGCAGAAATGCAAAATATCCAACGCCGTGCCAATGAAGAGCGTCAAAACTTGCAACGTTATCGTAGCCAGGACTTGGCAAAAGCAATTCTCCCTTCTTTGGACAACCTTGAGCGTGCACTCGCAGTTGAAGGTTTGACAGACGATGTCAAAAAAGGATTGGAAATGGTGCAAGAAAGCTTGATTCACGCTTTGAAAGAAGAAGGAATCGAAGAAATCGCAGCTGACGGTGAATTTGACCATAACTACCATATGGCCATCCAAACTCTCCCAGCAGACGATGAACACCCAGCAGATACCATCGCCCAAGTCTTCCAAAAAGGCTACAAACTCCATGACCGCATCCTAAGACCGGCAATGGTGGTTGTTTACAACTAGGCAATTCTGACGGTAGCTAAGCAACTCGTCGTTGAAATGAAATCGATTTCGACTCCTCGTATCGCAATTTACATAATAGAAAACTTGTCCGAAACGACAATAAACTATGAAGAAAGATAAAATATGTTTGGCTTTGCAATAGTGAGCGAAGCGAACCAAAGACGATACTCTTCGCCGTGGCGCTATTTGCGCAAACTTTGAGACCTTAGGCTCAAAGTTTAGTCAAAGAGATTGACGAAGTCAAGCTCTGACGGCGCCGCCACCTAAGAAGAGTATCAAAAAGAAAGAATATAAAATTTAAGGAGAAAAACACATGTCTAAAATTATCGGTATTGACTTAGGTACAACAAACTCAGCAGTTGCAGTTCTTGAAGGAACTGAAAGCAAAATCATCGCAAACCCAGAAGGAAACCGTACAACTCCATCTGTAGTATCATTCAAAAACGGCGAAATCATCGTTGGTGACGCTGCGAAACGTCAAGCAGTCACAAACCCAGATACAGTTATCTCTATCAAATCTAAGATGGGAACTTCTGAAAAAGTTTCTGCAAACGGAAAAGAATACACTCCACAAGAAATCTCAGCTATGATTCTTCAATACTTGAAAGGCTACGCTGAAGACTACCTTGGTGAAAAAGTAACCAAAGCAGTTATCACAGTTCCAGCTTACTTCAACGATGCTCAACGTCAAGCAACAAAAGACGCTGGTAAAATCGCTGGTCTTGAAGTAGAACGTATCGTCAACGAACCAACTGCAGCAGCCCTTGCTTACGGTTTGGACAAGACTGATAAAGAAGAAAAAATCTTGGTATTCGACCTTGGTGGTGGTACATTCGACGTATCTATCCTTGAATTGGGTGACGGTGTCTTCGACGTATTGTCAACTGCAGGGGACAACAAACTCGGTGGTGACGACTTTGACCAAAAAATCATTGACCACTTGGTAGCAGAATTCAAGAAAGAAAACGGTATTGACTTGTCTACTGACAAGATGGCAATGCAACGTTTGAAAGATGCAGCTGAAAAAGCGAAGAAAGACCTTTCTGGTGTAACTTCAACTCAAATCAGCTTGCCATTTATCACTGCAGGTGAAGCTGGACCTCTTCACTTGGAAATGACTTTGACTCGTGCGAAATTTGACGATTTGACTCGTGACCTTGTAGAACGTACAAAAGTTCCAGTTCGTCAAGCCCTTTCAGATGCAGGTTTGAGCTTGTCAGAAATCGACGAAGTTATCCTTGTTGGTGGTTCAACTCGTATCCCAGCCGTTGTAGAAGCTGTGAAGGCTGAAACTGGTAAAGAACCAAACAAATCAGTAAACCCTGATGAAGTAGTTGCTATGGGTGCTGCGATCCAAGGTGGTGTCATCACTGGTGATGTCAAAGACGTTGTCCTTCTTGACGTAACGCCATTGTCACTTGGTATCGAAACAATGGGTGGTGTCTTCACAAAACTCATCGACCGCAACACAACTATTCCAACATCTAAATCACAAGTCTTCTCAACTGCAGCAGACAACCAACCAGCCGTTGATATCCACGTTCTTCAAGGTGAACGCCCAATGGCAGCAGATAACAAGACTCTTGGACGTTTCCAATTGACAGATATCCCAGCTGCACCTCGTGGAATTCCTCAAATCGAAGT
>CAUQXM010000061.1:0-5008 GCA_963522215.1 uncultured Streptococcus sp.
AGTTCTATCCACAACCTCAAAACAGTGTTTTGAGCTGACTTCGTCAGTTCTATCTGCAACCTCAAAGCAGTGCTTTGAGCAACCTGCGGCTAGTTTCCTAGTTTGCTCTTTGATTTTCATTGAGTATAAGAAAAAATCAGTCCCCTAAAGGAGTAGATTATGAAGTTATTGTCTATCGCCATTCCTAGCTATAATGCCGCTGCCTATCTTCATTACTGTGTGGAGTCGCTAGTGATTGGTGGTGAGCAAGTTGAGATTTTGATTATCAATGATGGGTCTCAGGACCAGACTCAGGAAATCGCTGAGCGTTTAGCCCGCAAGTATCCTAGCATCGTTAGAGCCATTTATCAGGAAAATAAGGGCCATGGCGGTGCTGTCAATCGTGGCTTGGCAGAAGCTTCTGGTCGTTATTTTAAAGTAGTTGATAGTGATGACTGGGTGGATCCCCGTGCTTATCTGAAAATTTTGGAAACCTTGCAAGAACTAGAGAGTGAAGATCAAGAGGTGGATGCCTTTGTGACCAATTTTGTCTATGAAAAGGAAGGTCAGTCTCGTAAGAAGAGTATGAGTTATGAGTCAGTCTTGCCTGTCCAGCAGATTTTTGGCTGGGATCAGGTCGGAAATTTCTCAAAAGGCCAGTATATCATGATGCACTCGCTGATTTATCGGACAGATTTGTTGCGAGCGAGCCAGTTCCAATTGCCTGAGCATACCTTTTATGTCGATAATCTTTTTGTCTTTACCCCCCTTCAGCAGGTTAAGACCATGTACTATCTGCCTGTCGATTTCTATCGTTATTTGATTGGGCGTGAGGACCAGTCTGTCAATGAGCAAGTGATGATTAAGCGCATTGATCAGCAACTCAAGGTCAATCGACTCTTGGTAGATCAGCTTGATTTGTCCCAAGTGAGTCATCCAAAAATGCGAGAATATTTGCTGAATCATATTGAAATCACGACGGTGATTTCCAGTGCCCTACTCAACCGAGCAGGCACAGCAGAGCATCTTGCCAAAAAACGGGAGCTATGGACCTATATTCAGCAGGAAAATCCAGAGGTTTTTCAGGCTATCCGCAAGACCATGTTGAGCCGTTTGACCAAACATTCAGTCTTACCAGCTCGCAAACTTTCCAATGTCGTCTATCAAATCACCAAATCTGTTTATGGATTTAATTAATATAAGTATTTTATAAGAGGGATTTAAGAAAAATTTTAACTTTTTCTTAATCCTTTTTAATTTTAGGAGATTATACTAGAGTCATCAAATAAAGAAAAACTCTAAGGAGAATCCTATGAAATTCAATCCAAATCAAAGATATACACGTTGGTCTATTCGCCGTCTTAGTGTCGGTGTTGCCTCAGTTGTTGTGGCTAGTGGCTTCTTTGTCCTAGTTGGTCAACCAAGTTCTGTACGTGCTGATGGGCTCAATCCAACCCCTGCTCAAGTCGTACCAGACGCTGCTTCGGTGGGTGAAAAGAGTGACTTACCAGTAGAACTTCTCAAAGAAGCAGTCGATACAGCTCTCCCTTCAGAACAGGTAGACGCAACACCTAAAGCAAGCTTGGATGCTACAAGCTCTCCAGAAAAAGTGAATGTAGCTGATAAAGACCAAGTGGTAGCGCCAAAAGAAGAAGTGCAAGCAAAACCAGAATCTAAGAAAGAAACAGAGGAAGCGGTTAAACCTGCGACAAATCCTGCGCCTACAGTTTCTGGACAAGACCGTGAAGCAAGTGAAGTGCAGCCAGCAACTACCCCAGCTGAAGTACAAAAAGGTGTGGCTGACAATACTAAAGACACAGTGGATGTTCCAGTTACCTACTTGGACAAAGCCAACTTCCCTGGTCCATTCACAGCCGGTGTTAACCAAGTTATCCCATACGAACTATTCGCTGGTGACGGTATGTTGACTCGTTTGATCTTGAAAGCTTCTGACAAGGCACCATGGTCAGACAACGGATCAGCTAAAAATCCAGCTCTCCCACCAGTAGAAAAATTGGGCAAAGGCCTTTACTTCTACGAAGTGGATTTGGCAGGGACTCAAGGAAAATCTGATAAAGAGCTTCTTGACCTTTTGAAACAGAATGGCACTCAAAGTTACAAGGCAACTATCAAAGTGTACGGTGCAAAAGATGGTAAGGCCGATTTGAGCAATCTCGTAGCGATTAAGAATCTGGATGTCAACTTGAACGGCTTAACTACTCCAGCTGAAGTGCAAAAAGGTGTGGCCGACAATACTAAAGACACAGTAGATGTGCCAGCTACTTACTTGGATAAAGCGAACTTCCCTGGTCCATTCACAGCTGGTGTCAACCAAGTCATTCCATACGAATTCTTCGCTGGTGACGGTATGTTAACTCGCCTTATCTTGAAAGCCTCAGACAAGGCTCCGTGGTCAGACAATGGTTCAGCTAAAAATCCAGCCCTTCCACCAGTAGAAAAATTAGGCAAAGGCCTTTACTTCTACGAAGTGGACTTGGCAGGGACTCAAGGTAAGTCAGACAAAGATTTGCTTGACCTCTTGAAACAAAACGGCACTCAAAGCTATAAAGCTACCATCAAAGTGTACGGTGCTAAAGACGGCAAGGCAGACTTGAGCAACCTTGTAGCGACAAAAGATTTGACAGTGAACTTGCATGGACATCAGTCTCTGATTCCGATGCAGTCAGGTTTCGTCCCATCTTCTAATGGTTCAGCTATGCCGGCTCCAATGATGAATAGTCATCAAGATGCGTCTAAGATGAACGCTCAAATGCCTAGTGCCAATCAAGATGAGATGAAATCTAAAATGCCAGCTGCTAGTCAGGATAAGATGATGCCTAACAAAGAGCAGGACAAAACCATGAATGCTAGCCAGCCTATGGCAACACCAGGCATGAAACAAGATCAAGCTCCAGCAGCCTCAAGCAAAATGTCTGATGAAGGCAAGATGGCATCTAATAACAAGGTGTCAAGTCCAATGATGGCTGATCAAATGAAAGACCAAAAAGACATGCTTCCATATACTGGTGAAGCCCAAACATCAATGGCTACTCTTGGATTCTTTGGATTAGCTTTGGCCGGACTTCTAGGTGGACTCGGTTTGAAAGCTAAAAAAGAGGAAAATGACTAGTCTAGTTACAGACTTTCTATCTAGGATTTGAAAAATCCAGATATCGATTAGAATGTTCGTAAAGAGATAAAAATAGTGTTATACTATTGTGGTATAGCACTGTTTTTTTCAAAGGAGAGACAGATGGGAAAGACAATTTTACTCGTTGACGACGAGGTAGAAATCACAGATATTCATCAACGTTATCTGGTTCAGGCAGGATATCAGGTTTTGGTGGCCCATGATGGAGTAGAGGCCTTGGAAATCTTCAAGCGAAAAGCAATTGATTTGATTATTACAGATATCATGATGCCTCGGATGGATGGTTATGATTTGATTAGTGAGGTTCAGTATCAATCTCCGGATCAGCCTTTTCTCTTTATCACGGCTAAGACTAGCGAGCAGGACAAGATTTATGGCTTGAGCTTAGGGGCAGATGACTTTATTGCCAAGCCCTTTAGCCCTCGTGAGCTGGTTTTGCGTGTCCACAATATCTTACGTCGCCTTCATCGTGGAGGTGAGACAGAAGTCGTCAGTCTCGGGGATTTACGGATGAATCACGGTAGCCATGAGGTCCAAGTCGGAGATGTGGCGCTTGATTTGACCGTCAAATCCTTCGAACTTCTATGGCTTCTAGCTAGCAATCCAGAGCGGGTTTTCTCTAAGACAGACCTCTATGAAAAGGTCTGGCAAGAAGACTATGTGGATGACACCAATACCTTGAATGTTCATATTCATGCTCTTCGACAGGAGTTGGCTAAACATGCCAGCGCAGAAACACCCACCATCAAAACCGTCTGGGGCTTGGGCTACAAAATTGAGAAAGCACGAGGTAGTTAATGAAATTAAAAAGTTATATTTTAGTGGGGTATATCATTTCAACACTCCTAACGATTATCGTGGTTTTTTGGGCCATCCAGCACATGCTAATTGAAGAAAGAGAAATTTATTTCCTAGTGGGGATGACTCTCATGGCTAGTTTTATCGGTGCTGGGATTAGTCTCTTTCTCCTATCGCCGGTCTTTACTTCATTGGGCAAACTTAAGGAACATGCCAAGCGGGTAGCATACAAGGATTTTCCATCAAATCTGGAGGTTCAAGGTCCTGTAGAATTTCAGCAATTAGGCCAAGCTTTCAATGAAATGTCTCATGATTTGCAGGCGACCTTTGATTCCTTGGAAGAAAGCGAACGAGAAAAGGGCTTGATGATTGCTCAACTTTCGCATGATATCAAGACCCCCATCACTTCGATCCAAGCGACGGTAGAAGGGATTTTGGATGGGGTTATCAAGGAAGGAGAACAGGACCATTATCTAGCAACCATTGGACGCCAGACTGAAAGACTCAATAAACTGGTTGAGGAGTTGAATTTTTTGACTCTAAACACAGCTAGAAATCAGGTGGAAACGACCAGCAAAGACAGTATTTTTCTGGATCAGCTCTTGATTGAGTGCATGAGTGAATTTCAGTTCTTGATTGAGCAGGAAGAGCGAGATGTCCATTTGCAGGTAATTCCAGAGTCTGCCCGGATTGAGGGAGATTATGCCAAACTTTCTCGTATCTTGGTGAATCTGGTCAATAACGCTTTTAAATACTCTGCTCCAGGAACCAAGTTGGAAGTGGTGGCTAAGCTGGAAAATAACCAGCTCTCAATCAGTGTGACCGATGAGGGACAGGGGATTGCCCCAGAGGATTTGGAGAATATTTTCAAACGCCTTTATCGTGTAGAAACTTCGCGTAACATGAAAACAGGTGGTCATGGCTTAGGGCTTGCGATTGCGCGTGAATTGGCCCATCAATTGGGTGGAGAAATCACAGTCAGTAGCCAGTACGGCCTAGGAAGCACCTTTACCCTCCTTCTTAACCTCTCTGGCAATGAAAATAAAGCTTAAAACCCCTTTACAAATCTAGCCATTCATG
>CAUQXM010000062.1:0-4956 GCA_963522215.1 uncultured Streptococcus sp.
TTTTCTTTCGAAGAGAAGGGTCGATTCCAACTGTCGGTTCGTCCAAAATCAAGAGCTGAGGATTCCCCAGAAGCGCGATGGCTAAAGACAAGCGTCGCTTCATTCCTCCAGAATAACCGGATACCGTTTTATTCAAATGCTCTGCCAGATCCACAACTTGAGCCACATGGGCAATTTCAGCTGTCAGATCTCTTTTGGATAGCCCTTTTAGCTGACCAAAAAATTCCAGATTTTCTTGACCTGACAAAGCCTCATATAAGGCATCTGACTGGGCCATATAACCAATATCTCCTAAAATATGACGATTGGGCATAGTATGATCCAATACCAAAGCAACCCCTCCGTCAGCTTTTTCCATCCCTAACATAGTCTTAATCATAGTCGATTTACCAGCACCAGACGGACCTATTAAGCCTATAATTTCTCCCGGCTGCAATTCAAAGCTGACATGATTCAAAACCATTTGACGACAAAAAGACTTATCCAAATCTTGTAAATGTAGCAATTTTTTCATATGCTTCCTCCTAGGTGAGTGTTTACTCACTTACTGAATATAGACCTATTATAGTGAGTGTTTACTCACTTGTCAAGAAAAAAGTTGAAATTCTTTAAAAAATAAAGCACCAGATTCGTATCTGATGTTTATAATGCACATGTCTTATTTCTAAAAATGTTTTTGAACTTCCTCTCTATACTCCGAAATGGTCTTTTCTGTCCACTTTTTAAAGGCCTATTTTCCCTCTACTTTTCTCGGCTAATCCAACCATCGTCATTGCTATCGCAACTCTAATGACCTTGGTAATGGGAATTCATTTTACTCATTTTTATATGAAACAGACTAAGAAATTTTCAAGACCTAATTGAAACCAAATTAGCCCTTGGAAGTCAAAAAATCCTCGAACTCTACGCTGACCGTCTAGCAGAATCAGACCAAATGCGGCATGGCATTTCTAAGAATTCGGTTAAGGGACGTAACCTACAAGCTGCTTACGTGGATGGATTTACTTTGAGAGATTTCTTCGCCTTCAACCAAGGACTAAATAAAATGGGTGACCAAGCACTTCCTTTTAAAATTCACCCTGAACATTTTGTATTTGCTGGAGTTCACGGTGGACAGGAAGCAAGGAGTTGATTGGAGAGTACGGTCAACCAACTTATCAAAAAATCTTTATCAGTCTAGATGTTGAAAAAACAGTCGTTCCGGATGCCGATACAAAAATTTCTATGGCAGGTGATACTGCTACTCTCATGTCCGATCCAAGCCTTGATATCAAGATGTATGGTATGCATCAGTTCAAGATGAAAAAAGGTGGACTCCGTATCAAATTAGGCGTCTTTTCCCCAGAAGCAACCCCAAGCTAGATGGAGCTCGGTCACCAAGAACACCTAGCAGTTGAATTTTTCAATTCCCTCACAATCGCCTACCAAAACAAAACATTTAAGGGAAAACTACTCAATATCTTCTTAAAATTCAAGAAATTTAAGTAAACAAAAACGGATGACTGAACAATTTAGCCTTTGAAAGCTACGATTATAAAATCCCTCGTAACATATCAATTTATCACCCATATAAAAAGATAGCCATTCTAATTGAATGCTATCCTTTTTTGTTTATCCTTGTCCACCAGGGGCTGGACCGCCAGGACCACCATTTCCTTGAGGTCCTCCATTTGGTCCACCGCCTCCAGGCATAGAATTGACAATATCAGTTTGTTTTTCGCCGTTAATGTAAATATCCCCACCTGTGTAAGTTGCTGTTCCATCAAAGTCAAAGCCTGATTGTCCTATTAATTTAATAGTTCCACCTGTAACCGTGATATTTCCGTTTGAGTCGATTGGGTCTGTGTCCCCTTGACCAACTTCTACAGTTAGATTGCCCCCTGTCATGGTAAAGTAAATATCACTTTGCTGGGCATTTTTATTAGCTGCATTCACACCATCATCAGTCGCGTAAACATTGATATCACCACCATTGATCGTAATGCCTTTTCCTTCAATTCCTTCAGTCGAATTCTTGACTGTGTAAGTACCGCTATCAATCACTAGGTTGCCAGAAGCGTGAATGCCATCATCCCCTGCTGTGACTGTTATGGTATTGTTAGCTAAATACATATTTCCGACAGTCATATCGTCATCATTATCAACTTTAACACCATCTTCCTTGGCATCGATGGTCATGGTCGCACCAGTGACATTAAGTTCATCATTGACATTAAAGGCATCGCCAACTGATGTGATGTTAAAAGTTCCACCTGTGATGTGAAGAGTATCATTTGCCTTGATAGCATTGCTTTTCTTGCCATCTACAGTAAGAGTACCTGAACCATTGATGGTCAAATCAACCTTTGAAAAGAGAGCGGCATTTGCCTTTTCATCACTGTTAGAGCTTGAGTCAGAGAGACTGTTGGTGGTTCCCTCTGCCAGAGTCAGGTAGACATGACCGGCTGATGTCGCAGAAATTGCTGCATTGCTATTGGTCATTGTCGCACCTTTTAAGACAAGATGAACATCTGCCGACTTATCTGCCTCGACCTTGATCTGCACTCCGTCAGACTGGCCTGAAATCACATAGGTACCTGCTTTTGAGATGGTCACTGTTGAACCAGATACTGTCACACCATCTCCAGAAACCTTTGCAGATGAGCCTGATAGCTCAATCTTAGAGGCTGTGCTTTCATCATAAGAAGTATCATAGTCCTTTTCTGTAAAATAAGAAGATTGACTGTTTTTAGCTGAAGTTGTGATGGCAGTAGTATCTGCCGCTGCAGTTGTACTTGACTTAGTCGTTGACTGCCCACAAGCTGTCATCAAGGTCAAAGCTGTTACACTGGTTAAGATTAGGGTCCATTTTTTTGATTTCATACCTTTTTCCTCGCCTTCCTTTAGCTTGACCTTAGTTTACAGGGGAAGTCTGAAAAAAATCTAAACTTTTTCTGAAAGTTTTCTTAAGTTCAGTTTCAATTAAGTTATCTTTAACAAAAGTTTTAGGAAAATTCCATAGACTAATTACAAGCAAGTTCAACTTGCCCAGACACACCTATCTTCTAATAAGATAGTGTATTAAAATAGTTTGATAAAGGAGACAGGATTTATGAAACCAATTGAAACAAGCTTTAAACGAATTGAAACCAAATATGTCGTTGCCAAGGCTGACTTGGCTAATTTAATAGAAGACTTAAAAACATACCTTGTCGAGGATGATTATCCAACTTCGACCATTTCCAACATTTACTTTGATACAGAGCAATTTGATATGATTCAGGAGGATGGCCAAGGTACTAAGCGCAAAGAAAAGATTCGGATGCGAACCTATCTCAGTCAAGTCCAGCCTGATAGTCAGGTGTTTTTAGAAATCAAATCCAAGGATAGAACTGGTGTCGGACGAAAATATCGTCTCTTGTCGACTCCCCAGTCTATCACCCGGTTTATGATCAAAGGGCAGCTGGATAGCAGCATCAAGGACCAAATGATGATTGAAAAAATCCAGCAACTCCAAGAAGAATATCAGCAAGCCATCATCCCTCGTATGTATATCTACTACGACCGCTTTTCTCTCAAGGAAAAGAAAGAAATTAGCGGATTTCCCTACAATAAAATTCGTGTCACCATTGACCAAAATCTAACCTATCGTGATGATAATGTCAGTTTATTTTCAGGAAAGGACGGTTTCCCTCTATTAAACGAGGACATTGTCATCATGGAAATTAAAGCACCTGGTAGAAAACCCCAATGGCTACAAGATATTCTCGACCAATATGGACTGGTAGAGCAGAAATTTTCAAAATACAGCTGCGCCTACCACAAGTCTCAAGGGCTGGACTATAGCCCACAACCAAGCACAGAAAGTGTAGGTACTACTTATGTCTAATCTTTTCAACTCTATTTTCAACGACACAACTGCTACTGCCAATCCCATCCAGCTCTTTCTGGCTCTCTTGGTCAGCCTGATTTTAGGTTTGGCGCTGACCTGGGCTTACAAACACCGTACCCTCTATACACGGGAATTTGCTGTTAGTTTGACCCTACTCCCCTGCTTGATGACCTTGGTCATCTTTCTGGTAAATGGCAGCCTAGGAACCTCTATCGCCGTTGCAGGAACCTTTAGCCTCATTCGTTTCCGTTCAGCCACCAGTGGCTCACGGGAACTAATTGCTATCTTTCTTGCCATGATTATCGGGCTGGCGGCAGGGACAGGCTACCTAGCCTTAGCTGTTCTCTTCACCGTCTTTATCTTAGCAGTATGGCTTCTTTTAGAAAAGCAACAAAGCAAGAGCAATCACCAACGTCGTAGACTATTAACCATCACAATTGCCAACCAAGAAGAAAAACTCCAAACTATCCAATCTGGGCTATCACAATTCTGTACTGAGTTAGACCTTATCTCGATTGATACCAGTAATGATGGAGAACAGGTCACCACTGTCTATGAAGTGGATTTCAAGGCTCAAACCAACGACTTTCAAATCATCCATTACCTCACTAGAGAACAGGATACTTACCAGGTTTCCCTGACCAAAAATGCTAAGAACAGAAAGAATTTGTAAAACTTCTAGCGTGAAACCTATCAAAAAGCTAGGTAAACACTCAATTGAAAAAAAGTTAATCTAATTTATGATAAAAGGCATCATATCAACGTTTTTTAAACACCTGATATGATGCGCTTTTCTTATCTTAAAAACTTTTTTACCAATCTCTTTATTTAACAGGTATCTCCTTAATCACGCGCGCAGGATTTCCAGCTAGGACAACGTTGTCGCCAAAGGACTTAGTGATTACAGCCCCTGCTCCAGCAACAACATTATTGCCAAGTGTCACTCCAGGAAGGACAATAACACCACCTCCAGCCCAGAAATTGTCTCCGATAGTAATAGGCTTTCCGTATTCCACACCTGAATTACGTTCCTGCGGGTCCAATGGATGGAGGGGAGTCAAGAACTGACAGTTGGGACCAATCAT
>CAUQXM010000063.1:0-4486 GCA_963522215.1 uncultured Streptococcus sp.
ATGATTGCCTATGCCAGCGTCAGCGAGTGGAACAAAGAAAACTTTGCAAGCTTGGACCTCAATGCCAAACCAAGTCTCGCTTTTGATACCATGGAATAAAGAGTCAGCTTAGGGCTGGCTTTTTTGCTCTCTTAAATGTCAGAATATTTTGACAAATAATTGTGAATAATGATATACTATATAAAAAATAGGAGGTGGTGAGATGATTGAGAGAATGGAGTTGGGAGAATTTTACAAGGAATTACGTTTGGCGAGAAAGCTCAAGCAGTCAGATGTGGCTTGTGCTGGTCTAACAGCCTCTCAGTTGTCCAAGTTTGAACTAGGGCAGTCTATGCTATCTGCGGATAAGTTGATCCTAGCCATCCAAGGGATCAATATGAATTTTGATGAGTTTGGTCATAAGCTAAACAATTATCAAGAATCCCTACATATGCAGATTGGTAGAAAGGTTGTGGATCGCTTTGCCCACCAAGATATAGCTGGTTTAGAGCAACTGTTGGAGGAAGTCGAGCAAGAACAGATGGCAGAGACCTATCGTCGTTTGAATGCCATTGTAATTAAAAACGCACTCCATTCCTTAAATAAGAACTATCCATTAGTAAAAGAAGATAGCGAGTTTTTGACTATCTATCTCTATGCTATTGAGTCTTGGACCTGGTTTGAACTCTATCTCTTTTGCAATACCATGCCCTTCTTGAGCAATCAAGATTTGATATTTTTATCGACCGCTTTAATTGAGAAATCTAGGGAATTTAAAGAGTTGGTACATAATCGATTGTATATGAAAAGTGGATTTCTGAATATTATATCAGAACTCATGGAGCGTAAACTTTTCTCTTATATCCCAATTTTTGAAGCTGAGCTAGAGAGCATGCTTCGTCCATACGATGTTTTTGAAAAAGTATTGTGGCAGTTTTTAAAGAAAATGAAGATTTTCCTTCAAACCAAAGGAAGCAATCAAAAAGAGATTGAAAGATTTATCCAATCTCTGCAAGTATTAGAAAATCCACAATTGCTAGCCCTCTTCGAATTGCGTTTGAAGCAATACAAAGAACTTATTGAGTAGTCAACAATTGCAAATCTGAAATTTCTATAAGAAAAAATATCAAATATGCGATTTTCTAAAATAAGCTAATTTTCGTGTTATACTATCCTTGTAAAGCACTTCAAGCAGATCCTAAGTCGCAGAAGTGGTTTATAGATGGGAATTCGTACAGTATATGTTTAATTATGAGCATACTGTAAATGGCTGGACTAAAAGTGAAACTTGGCGTCCTAGATAAAATGAGGTAAACGATGGAAAAACAAAGTCAGTTACAAATGTTAATTCATTCCCTATACAATAATAAAGAAATTAGCTTGACGGAAGAATTTAGGAAGCAATTGCTGGAAACAGCAAAACAGTTCTCTAGTACTAATGAAGATTTGTTAGCTGTACGTCTTTCTTTTGCCGTCTCTAAAGAATTGTTGAGCTTTAAAGGTGAACCGCCGACAGAGTTGTTGGATTTAGCAAAATTTGTCCAAAAGAAAGAAGCTAAATACAAGCAGGGAATAGTGTGGTCTGGTATTTTTAAGATATGATTTATTATAAAATACGGCATGAACATCATATAATGGATGAATCTGAATATGAGCAAGGCTTGGAGTTCAATATTAAACCAAGTCTTGTTTTCTATACACTGGAACTTTAAAAGGAGTTGTGATGAAAGTATTTCTTCAAAATAGAAATTTTAGGCAATTAACCATCAACCAGTGGATTTCAACGGTTGGGGATACGATTTTTTATCTGGCCTTTTTGAATTATGTGGCAGATGCATCTTTTGCCCCTTTGGCGATTTTACTGATCACGATTTCAGAAACCCTTCCTCAAGTTCTGCAAATCTTTCTGGGAGTTTTGGCGGATTTTCAACATCATCGTGTCCTAAAATATACAATGATTAGTTTTGCAAAATTTTTGCTTTACTCTATCGTTTCTTTATCACTTTCAGGGCAGTCCTTTTCCTTGTTATTAGTAGCATTTATTTGTCTGATTAACCTCTTATCTGACACATTGAGTTATTTTTCAGGCGCCATGCTCACTCCGATTTTCATTAGAATTATTGGGCAAGACCATCTGGCAGAAGCTATTGGATTTAAACAGTCAACTGTTAGTTTAGTGAAAACAATCAGTAATATTCTAGGAGGAGTCTTACTAGGTATTCTATCTATCCAGTCTATTTCCTTACTGAATGCTCTGACCTTTTTAATCGCATTTTTAGGTATTCTTTTCATAAAAACAGACCTCTTGAAAGTAGAAAAAACGATTAGCTATCAAGAAGGACTCTCTGTAAAATCCTTTTGCCAGCATCTGCTCCAATCATCAAAATTGATATGGAATATGAATAAGGTGCTCTTGGTTTTGTTTATTATCTCTATTAGTCAAGCAGTGATAAATGTTACAGTTCCTGTTTCTACTCTGTTTTTGAGGAATCAGCCCTTTTTGAATTTACAAACAGGTCAATCTCTTGCCTTGTTATCCACCCTTGAATTGTCAGCCCTTATTGTCGGAAGCCTTGTGAGTGGCTATCTGAAGAATACAATCTCCATAAAACTAGCCCTATATGCCTCGCTTATTATCCAATTACTCCTTTTAGTTGGCTTTGTGGCAGTTCGTTTTGACTGGATTCTTATCTTTAGTGCCTTGGATGCCTTTTTCGCAGGTATCCTCTCTCCTCGATTACAGGAACTCATTTTTAAACAAATACCTGAGGAGTCAATGGGAGCAGTTCAATCCTCTATCGGTGCCATTACAGTTGTTTTACCTAGCTTATTTACAATAGCTTTGGTAACCATTGCTACTAGCTTTGGAACTCTGGCAGTTAGCTTTGTTTTATTGCTATTTCTTCTAGCTGCCTTTATCATACTCTTGAATATCCGTGAAAACATTTAGCGAAGAATGTGTATATTATATGTTTGAGACTGGATTCCAGTCTGTTTATGATGGCTACAATCAGCAGACTGTTAAATTTTTGAGAAAGTTGCTTGACATTTCAGACCAATCGGTTTATAATTAAAAAATGTAGAGATAAATACATGAGAAAAGAAGAAAAAACAAGACTACGAAGAGAGAAAATCATTACCGCTGCTTTGTTTGAATTTGCTACAAAAGGCTATCAAGGTTTTGTCATCAATGAACTTTGTAAAGTGGATGGTATTTCCAAAGGAGTTTTGTATCATAATTTTTCAGGGAAATCAGACCTCTATCTAACTTGTTTTCAGGAGAGTTTTGAGAAAGCTTTGGCAGTGTTTCTGGGGGTGGAAGGTCAAGTGCCCTCCTTAGCTGATTATATGGAAAGACGTCACCAATTTTATCAGCAATACCCAGAACATAGCCACATTTTCTTTGAGGCAATGATTGCGACACCAGAAGAATTGGAAGCAGACATTGCACCACAGAAAGCTATCTTTTTGGACTTGAATGAACAAGTTTGTCAAAAACTTATATCAGAATCCAAACTGAAAGAGCATATTGATGAGAAACGAGCTATGGACTATCTGCGATTGATTCAGGATATGTTTCGTTCCTATTATTTAACTGTTTCGTCAGATAGCAGTTTGCCTGACTTGGTTTCAGGATATGAACATCAATTATCACAGGTTTTGGATATGATGATTTATGGAATACTAGAGGAAGATTCCTCTAAAAAAGGAGAAAAATAATGTCGAAAATTTGGAAATGGTTGTTACTAATTGCGGGTATTTTTGCAGTTTTTGTAGGTTTTAATATGTTTGCACATCCTCTTATTAGCTTGGCTTCCATGACTTTCTGGTTTGCACTTGTATTTGCAGTTCAAGGGATTTCTGAGATTGTACAATACTTCAAATCAGAAGAAAAGCATGGCTGGAATTTATTTGGAGGAATTGTTACCCTCATCCTCGCTCTTACCTTGTTCTCAGGTAGCTTTATTGAAATGGTAACATTTGTACCATTTATCATTTCTTTATGGGCCTTGACAAATGGTATTACAAAAACTATCGTTGGTTTCAAGGTTCGTAAGACGGATAAATCGGTAGGTACCCCTCTAGTTTGGATGGGGATTTTAGGAATCGTAGCAGGTTTAATCATGATGGGACACCCATTGATGACCGGTCTCTATATTAGTTACACCATTGCCTTTGTCTTTATTTATCAAGGTATTGTGGCAATTGTTCAATTCTTCAAGATTAAATAAGAATAAAATGGAGTCTGTCTGATTACAATCAGCAGACTTTTTTCTCTTTCCTGAATGTGTTATAATAGTCCATGCTATGGCTGGAGCCTTTTCAGCCTACTTATACTCTTCGAAAATCTCTTCAAACTGCGTCAGCTTCTATCTGCAACCTCAAAACAATGTTTTGAGCAACCTGTGGCCAGCTTTCTAGTTTGCTCTTTGATTTTCATTGAGTATTATTAAGACAATATGAGGAGAAAGATGAAAGAAAAAGGATTTTGGGAGGGGGCGCAGGC
>CAUQXM010000064.1:0-4291 GCA_963522215.1 uncultured Streptococcus sp.
GGTTCGAATCCTGTCTTCCCGATTCATTACAGAGATACGTAAGCGTATCTTTTTTGTTTAACTAGATATTATATACATTAAGAGAGAATCAGTTTGCTTCTCTCTTTTTTGAATTTCAGTAATTCATTTTGATCGCGTATACTTTTTTGTTTCCTGTCTTGTTTAATAAATACTGTAGTTAATTATACACATTGAAATTTAATAGATTTTATAACTCTTATTAATTCTTAATAAAGTAATAGAAGAGTTTTTGTTGAACCTATAATATATGTTTCAATGTTATAAAAATTGCTGCTATTACGAGTTTAGATAAGTATTAGTTTACATTATAGTGTGAATTGGGTTTGATATTTCTTTTGAGGAAGCTACCTTAGATTTTCTACTTGTGTTTTATTGTATAGTGTATCTTGCTTGTTTTGAACAGAATCTTTTATGACATTTGTCATATTTCCTAGTGACAGAAGCATCTAGCTCCGCAAACTTCAAAAGTCTATAATTGAAGTATGAAATGGAGGAAGAAGAGATGAAAAATAAAATGATTGTCGCAGTGAGTCTAGTAACAGCAGGAGTCATGACTTATCTCATGTTCTCAGGATTGGATGAAGGTTTCTATCATTTTCCTTGGGAGCTATTTGCAGGATTTGGAATGATGTCCTGGCTTATCCGAGAAGGTTTGAAATTAGTCTCAGATGTGAAAAAGGAGTTTGAAAAATGAAAAAAGCGTTTCTCTATCTTTTTATTGGACTATCACTAGTGGTATGGTTGGTAGAAATGTTTACAGGTTGGTTTGATCAAGCCTTCCTTCACCAATTCATCCGTGGTGCCTGGGGACTGGGATTTATGATTTTTATCGCCTTTCCTATGGGAAAGGAGTGGTTGAAAGGAGAATACCATGAACATGATTAAGGTAGAAAGCCTAAATAAAAACATCAAGGGCAAGGCTATTTTGAAGGATATTTCCTTTGAGGTAGCTGAAGGAGAATGCGTCGCCTTGATTGGGCCCAATGGTGCTGGGAAGACCACACTCTTGGACTGTTTGCTTGGAGATAAACTGGTCACAAGCGGTCAAGTATCCATCCAAGGCTTGCCAGTGACGAGCTCTAAGTTAGACTATACAAGATCCTACCTCCCTCAAGAGAATGTAATCGTTCAAAAACTAAAGGTAAAAGAGTTGATTGTTTTCTTTCAACGTATCTATCCAAATCCCTTGAGCGAGCAGGAAATCGATCAACTATTGCAGTTTGATAAGCAACAAAAAGAGCAATTCGCAGAAAAATTATCAGGTGGGCAAAAGCGTCTCTTTTCTTTCGTCTTGACCTTGATTGGGCGACCAAAGCTTGTCTTTTTAGATGAGCCAACTGCGGCCATGGATACCTCTACCCGTCAACGTTTTTGGGAAATTGTTCAGGACCTAAAAGCGCAAGGAGTCACCATTCTTTATTCGTCCCATTACATCGAAGAGGTAGAGCATACAGCGGACCGAATCTTGGTCTTGAATAAGGGAGAGTTGATTCGCGATACAACACCTCTAGCCATGCGCAGTGAGGAGATTGAAAAGCACTTTATCCTTCCTCTAGCATATAAGGAAGTTGTCGAACAGTCAAACTTGGTTGAAAACTGGTCACAAAAACAGGATGCTCTACAAGTAGTCACACGCGAAGCAGATGCTTTTTGGCAACTGTTAGTGCAAGCAGGATGTAGGATTCAAGAAATCGAAGTTAATAATCGTAGTTTGCTGGATACAATCTTTGAAGAAACACAAAAAGGAGATGACTAAGATGAAACGATGGATCGCACTAAACAAGATAGAATTTTTATTGACCAAACGACAATTAGTCTATTATTTATTATCAGTAGGTATGCCGACAGCCTTCTATTTATTCTTTTCAGGCATGTACCAGGACACACCCGGTGGACCAGCTAATTTTTTGCGTGATTACCTTATCTCCATGACGGCTTTTTCCATGATGTCGACAGCCATGTTTTCATTTCCAGCTGTCTTACATACCGATAAAATCAACAACTGGCAGAAAACATTGCGCCATACTCCGGTAAATATGGTAGAATATTATCTATCAAAGATAACAAGTATGATGGTTGATTATTTGGTCTCAATCCTGGTTGTTTTCTCAGTTGGGCACTTGGTTAGAGGTGTGGATATGTCTTTAGGAAGCTGGATTGGGGCTGCGTTCTTGCTGATAGTAGGAAGTGTTGCTTTTGTAGCGCTTGGCTTGACCTTGACACTCTTGCCTTCTAGTCAGCTGATGTCTGTCGTGGGCAATCTTCTCTATCTAGGCTTGGCTGTTTTAGGCGGACTCTGGATGCCCGTCTCTTTATTTCCAGACTGGATGCAAGCAATCGGGAAGTGTCTACCAACTTATCAGTTGATGGAGTTGCTCAAGACCTTCTTAAACGAGGGTAGCATCAATTTATCAGCCACAGTTTATCTACTTGTTTTTTCAGCAGTTTTGTTTGGTTTGACCATTTACCTTCAAGGTCATAAGGAGAATTCTTAATGCTTGAAAGACTGAAAAGCATACATTATATGTTTTGGGCCAGTTTAATTTTTATGATTTTCCCCATCCTACCTGTAGTGACTGGGTGGCTTTCTGCCTGGCATTTATTGATTGATATTCTATTTGTAGTGGCATATTTGGGTGTTTTAACAACTAAGAGCCAGCGCCTATCTTGGCTATATTGGGGCCTCATGCTGACTTATGTAGTTGGGAATACTGCCTTTGTTGCTGTTAATTATATCTGGTTCTTCTTTTTCCTTTCTAACCTCTTAAGTTATCATTTTGGCGTACGTAGTTTAAAGTCTTTACATGTCTGGACTTTTCTTCTTGCTCAAGTCCTTGTTGTGGGCCAACTGTTGATTTTTCAGAGAATCGAAGTTGAGTTTCTATTCTATCTACTTGTAATTCTTGCTTTTGTCGATTTAATGACTTTTGGCTTGGTTCGGATTCGGGTTGTGGAGGATTTGAAAGAAGCGCAGGCTAAGCAAAATGCCCAGATAAATCTATTGCTTGCTGAAAATGAACGCAGTCGTATCGGTCAAGATTTACATGATAGTCTGGGACATACCTTTGCTATGTTGAGTGTCAAGACAGATTTAGCCTTGCAGTTATTTCAAATGGAGGCTTATCCACAGGTGGAAAAGGAATTAAGAGAAATACAGCAAATTAGCAAAGAATCAATGCGTGAAGTGCGAACCATTGTGGAAAATCTTAAGTCTAGAACTTTGACATCCGAACTAGAGACTGTGAAAAAGATGTTAGAAATTGCTGGAATTGAGGTGGAAATAGCTAATCAACTAGATACAGCTAGCTTAACTCAGGAATTAGAGTCAACAGCTTCCATGATTTTGCTTGAGTTAGTGACCAATATCATCAAACACGCCAAAGCGTCTAAAGCCTACTTGAAATTAGAACGGACAGAGAAAGAACTCATTCTAACAGTGAGAGATGATGGCTGTGGCTTTACTTCTATAAAGGGGGATGAGCTCCATACAGTTCGAGATCGTGTTCTTCCATTTTCGGGAGAAGTAAAGGTAATTAGTTGGAAACAACCGACAGAAGTTCAGGTTCGACTACCTTATAAGGAGAGAAACTAAGATGAAACTACTTGTTGCAGAAGATCAAAGTATGTTGCGAGATGCCATGTGCCAGTTGCTCACACTTCAACCGGATGTAGAGTCTGTCTTTCAAGCCAAGAATGGGCAAGAAGCAATCCAACTATTAGAAAAGGAGTCTGTAGATATCGCCATCCTTGACGTAGAAATGCCTGTTAAGACAGGTCTTGAAGTCTTGGAGTGGATACGAGCAGAAAATCTTGAAACAAAGGTGGTTGTGGTGACGACCTTCAAGCGTCCTGGGTATTTTGAACGTGCGGTTAAGGCCGGAGTAGATGCTTATGTATTAAAAGAAAGAAGCATTGCAGACCTCATGCATACCTTGCACACCGTCCTAGAGGGACGCAAGGAGTATTCGCCTGAATTGATGGAAGTGGTGATGACGCATCCCAATCCATTAACGGAACAAGAAATCGCAGTTTTAAAGGGAATTGCTCAGGGCTTCTCTAACCAAGAAATTGCAGACAAACTTTATCTATCCAACGGAACAGTCCGAAACTATGTCACCAATATTCTTTCGAAACTAGATGCAGGTAATCGAACAGAGGCAGCTAATATCGCTAAAGAATCTGGTTGGTTGTGATACTATCATATCTCGAAAACCGTTATGTGCTAAAATTGATGGGATTGAATGGAACAATACTAACTTTAGGAGGGTGG
>CAUQXM010000065.1:0-4197 GCA_963522215.1 uncultured Streptococcus sp.
AATCAAAACTGGCTTCATATTGCAAATCAGACGCATTCCTCAAACCACGCACTAGACAAGTAGCACCCAGTCTTTTTGCGACATCAACCACCAATTCATCATGAGAAGACACGACTTCAACATTTCCCAAATGTTTCAAAGCCTCTTCTAGCCCCCGTTTACGATTTTCGATAGGGAGAAATCCTTGTTTGTGGGGATTAAAAAAAATACCGACATAGAGCTTATCAAAAAGTCTGCTCGCCCGTTCAATGATATCCAGATGCCCATTTGTCATCGGATCAAATGAGCCTGTGAATAAGCCAATCTTATTTGACATAGACTGTCACCTTACTAATTCCATAAATCTTTTCCTTCCAGATGCCCAGACAGGCAATTTCTTCTGGAAGTTCAACGGCCTTATCCGTCTCACACACGACCATGACATCTTCAGAAAAAAGCTCTTTCTCAGCCATTTTTTTAATATCTGCTACGATTTGTTCCTTGGCATAAGGAGGGTCTAAGAAAATGAGGTCGAATTCCCCAGATACCTGTTCTAATGCCCTTTCTGCATCCATTTTGAGGAGTTGAAATTTTCCAACTTCCTTGGTCATCTGAATATTTTCAGCCACGATAGCCTGAGCCTTACGGTCTCGCTCCACCAAAACAGCGCTGGACATGCCACGCGATACTGCCTCAATAGATAAACCACCACTACCCGCATAAAGGTCCAAGACTCGCCCCCCTTCAAAGTAGGGACCAATCATGTTAAAAATGGCTCCCCTAACCTTATCCGAAGTAGGTCTTGTCGTCTTTCCTTCTAGTGTCTTTAGGGGACGTCCCCCATAGATTCCTGATACGATTTTCATACCGTTTATTATACCAAATTATAGGCAAAAAGAGAAAGAAAACCGAACCTTACGGTTCGATTCTCTACAAAATATTTTCGTAAGTATCGCGGACTTCTTGAGGCCAAACACTTGTTTGCACCTCTCCGATGTGTTTCTTGCGAAGTAGGAACATGGCCATCCGAGATTGTCCAATTCCTCCACCTATTGTCAATGGGAATAGGCCATTCAACAAAGCCTTGTGCCATTCCAATTCCAAGCGGTCTTCATCACCTGTGATGGCAACTTGACGGCGAAGCGTTTCTTCATCTACACGGATTCCCATAGAAGACAACTCAAAGGCTCCACCTAAAGATTCATTCCAGACAAGAATATCGCCATTCAGACCCTTGTAACCATTTTCAGATTCGCTTGTCCAGTCATCGTAGTCTGGTGCACGTCCATCGTGCGGTTTACCGTCTGGTAATTCACCACCGATACCGATCAAGAAGACTGCACCAAATTCTTTACAGATAGCATTTTCACGCTCTTTTGGTGTCAAGTCTGGGTAGCGTTCTACCAACTCTTCTGTATGGATGAAAGTGATTTGTTTTGGCAAGACAGACTCGATGTCATAGCGAGCTTCAACAGCTAGCTCCGTCAGGCGAATAGCCTTATAAATCTTCTCAACTGTTTCTTTTAGGTAGGCAATGTTGCGTTGTCCATTGGGGATAACCTTTTCCCAGTCCCACTGGTCAACAAAGACAGAGTGGGTCGCATCCAGCGAATCTTCATCTGGACGAAGGGCCTTCATGTGGACGAAAAGACCTTCACCCTCACCGAAACCAAAGCGAGCTAGAGTATGGCGTTTCCATTTGGCAAGTGAATGCACCACTTCATAAGTAGCATCAGGGATTTGGAGAACCTTGACCGATACGGCATTCTCCACACCTGATAAATTATCCTGCATCCCGTCTCCGACCCTACTCAAGATAGGACCTTGAACTTCGACAACTTCTAACTTATCTTTCAAATACTGGGTAAAAGTGTTTTTGACAAAGGAAATTTCTTCTTGTTGGTGGATAAAACTTTTCTTCATAAACTACTCCTCAAAAATTTAATTAAAAGCATTATACACCTATTTCCAAGAAAAGGAAAGAGCAAATTTAAAAAAATCAGTGCTCCTTCGAACACTGATGTTAGGTACCTTCTAGTCATTACGACCGAAGATACGTAAAATATTTAGGAAGAGATTAATAAAATCAAGATAGATACTGAGAGCCATTGACACCACCCAACCTGTCGCTACACGACCTTGTGATTGTTCATAAGCGAGACGAATTCTTTGGTTGTCCCAAGCAATCAGCCCAGAGAAGACCAAGACCATGGCTACGCTGATCATATAATCAAAGAAACCGCTAGCCAAGAAAATATTAACTACCATAGCAATCAGTAAACCGATAAGAGCTGCCATCATAGCACGACCAAGGCCACTCAAATCTTTCTTAGTGAAGATACCGACTGCCGCCATGACAAAGAAGAGAAGGGCGCTTGATACAAAGGCAGACAAAACCGTACCTGGAGTATAGAAGGCCACCACAAAACTGAGGGTAAAGCCATTTAATACTGAGTAAAGCAAAAATACTGGAAGAGCCGCTGGGCTATTCTTTGAAGCCATACTACTGGCAACGAAAACCAAGGCCAACTCCGCAAAAGTAGCAATGGTCAACCAGAGACGCCCCTGCATCAAAAAGTAAACCAACTGAGACTGAAAGACCGTCAACATAAGGCCTGATACCAAAGCAGATAGTCCGATTCCCAGACCAACAAAGGCATAAACTTTAGCGTAAAATTGATTGAGACCTGCGCGGTCATGAATAATAGTGTGATTCATCTTTTCTCCTTTTCTATGAACACCTTTCCTTGATTATAACAAAGAAAGTTAAAATTAGCTTAAATGGAAAATTAAAATACCGGCTGCAACAGCAACATTCAAACTCTCCGCCTGACCCTTCATACTAATGTGAACCAACTGGTCTGCACTCTCAGCCATGAGGGGACTAATTCCTTGACCCTCATTCCCCATAACTAGTACAAAATTTTCTATA
Source organism: uncultured Streptococcus sp. (assembly GCA_963522215.1). GTDB lineage: Bacteria > Bacillota > Bacilli > Lactobacillales > Streptococcaceae > Streptococcus. The sequence continues at coordinate 2,912 of CAUQXM010000065.1, forward strand.
GGAGGCAGTTCTCTGTAATCAACAGAATCTTTAGATAGAGTTGTTGCCAGCACTGGGATACCTGCCTCTTTGGTTTCCTTAAGAAGCGCTTGACTAGACATCCGGTAAATAGGCAGATGAAAATGACTGCCTTGCATGGAACGTAAGGTCTTGAGACTGTAGATATCTGCCGACTTATCTGAAACAATTACTCCAGTAAAGCCTGCTGCATCCGCAGTTCGAATGATCGTTCCCACATTACCAGGATCTTGCACATCTTCCAAAAACAAGAACTTACCCTGACTCAAATCAGCTTGTCCTACTTCTTCTTTTTGAACCACGGCAACAATGCCCTGTGGAGTCTGAGAATCCGCCAAATCTAGCAAAATATCCTCTGACACCCAGACAGTTTGCGGAAAAGCGGCTAACTGATCTCGGTAACTTTCTAGGGCAAAGATTTTCTCAATCGTCACTCCAGCTTGGACAGCTTCTTCAAACAAGTGCCAGCCTTCAATCAAATAAGCAGACTTGCGGTATTTTTTTTGGTGTAATTTCTTGGCATTTTTTACCACAGAATTGGCTTTTGAGGTTATAATAGTCATAGAAATATTATAACACAATCAAAGGGGTTTGGTATGCAAAAGGTTAGAATGATTGCCCAAGGTAGGGTGCAGGGAGTCGGCTTTCGTTGGGGTGTTTACAGCTTGGCACTTGAAATTGGTGGCATCACAGGTCGAGTATGGAATAACGACGATGGCACAGTGGAAATTTTAGCCCAAGCAGACTCATCTGCTACCATGGCAAAATTTATCCAAGAAATCCGAAAAGGACCCACACCTTTTTCAAAAGTCAGCTACTTAGATGTCCAACTGAGCAACTTTCCTCCCTACCCTGACTTTAAAATCGCAAATTAGGTCTCTAGAACTATTGTATATTTTGTAAAAAAACAGTAGAATAGAAAGGTATAATTTTTAAAGAAGGAATAAAAACAGTGAAATCTATTAAACGTTTTGCACTCTCAGCTATGGGAGTGGCTATGTTGCTAGTCTTAACTGGCTGTGTTAGCGTCGATAAAGCCACAGGAAAGCCAATAGGATTTATTTGGAATACTATCGGAGCGCCTATGGCTGAAGCTATCAAGTACTTCGCTACTGATAAAGGTCTAGGCTTCGGTGTCGCTATCATCATCGTAACCATTATCGTGCGCTTGATTATCTTGCCACTTGGTATCTACCAATCATGGAAGGCAACGCTTCACTCTGAAAAGATGAACGCCCTCAAGCACGTCCTTGAGCCACACCAAACAC
>CAUQXM010000066.1:0-4065 GCA_963522215.1 uncultured Streptococcus sp.
AGCTTCCTCTTTGGTTTGAATTTCTTCATTGTCTCTCTAGGAGCTAGTCTTCTCCTTTATATCACTAAGAAATCACGCCTCTTTTCATTTAGGACCTTTAAAGAGTGCTACCATTTTATCTTGAACTGTTTAGGATTACCAACTCTGATTACGCTTATTTTGGGACTATTTGGCCAAAATATGACAACCCTGATTACTGTACAAAACATTCTTTTTGTTCTGTATCTGGTCACTATCTTTTATAAAACGCATTTCCGTGATCCAGATTACCATAAATAGGAGATTTTTATGCCCGTTACGATTAAAGACGTGGCCAAGGCTGCTGGTGTTTCGCCTTCAACCGTAACCCGTGTTATTCAAAATAAATCAACCATTAGCGACGAAACAAAAAAACGCGTTCGCAAGGCTATGAAGGAGCTCAATTACCACCCCAACCTCAACGCTCGTAGTTTGGTAAGCAGTTATACCCAAGTTATCGGCTTGGTCCTTCCTGACGACTCAGACGCCTTCTATCAAAATCCTTTCTTCCCATCTGTCCTCCGTGGTATCGCCCAAGTCGCTTCTGAAAACCACTACGCTATTCAGATTGCAACAGGTAAGGATGAAAAAGAGCGCCTTAAAGCTATTTCACAGATGGTTTACGGCAAACGTGTGGATGGTTTGATTTTCCTTTATGCCGAAGAGGAAGATCCCTTGGTCAAGCTGGTTGCTGATGAGCAGTTTCCCTTCCTCATCCTAGGAAAATCCATTTCACCCTTCATCCCTCTTGTAGATAATGACAATGTCCAAGCTGGTTTTGATGCAACCGAATATTTTATCAAAAAAGGCTGCAAACGAATTGCCTTCATTGGAGGGACTAAGCGACTCTTCGTAACGCAAGACCGTTTAACAGGCTATGAGTCCGCACTCAAGCAATACAAACTGCCTCTTGATGACAAACTGACCTACTTTGCAAATGAATTTCTAGAGGAAAAAGGATATCAGTTTAGCCAACTCCTCTTTCAGCATGACCCGCAGATTGATGCTATCATTACAACCGATAGTCTCCTAGCTGAGGGGGTCTGTGACTATATCGCTAAGCACCAACTCGATGTCCCTGTTCTCAGTTTCGACTCAGTCAATCCCAAGCTCAACTTGGCGGCCTATGTTGATATCAATAGCCTAGAACTTGGTCGTGTTTCTCTTGAAACTATCCTCCAGATTATCAGCGATGCTAAAAGCAATAAACAAATTTGTTATCGCCAGTTGATTGCCCACAAAATTATCGAAAAATAAAAACCAGCTCGAGCTGGTTTTTTTAGTTACTAATTATCTGTTTCAACGAATCGTCCCAGAATATGAACATTCTCAGATACAGAGACAAAGGCGCCTGGATCCACCTGTTTCATAATCTGTTTAAATTCATTAAACTCTGCACGTGTAATGACAGTGATTAAAACTGCCTTTCTCTCGTGATTATAGGTTCCTTCTGCATCGTGGATCATGGTTGCTCCGCGGTGCAATTTTTTATGTATTTTTTCAATTACCTTCTCTGGATGATTGGTCACAATCATGGCCTGCATTCGTTTTTGCTTGGTAAAGACAGCGTCTGTCACACGGCTAGAGACAAAGATGGTAATCATAGAGTAGAGAGCGTATTTCCAACCAAAGGTCAAACCAGCTATCAGCATGATAGTCCCATTTACCAAGAAAGAAATACTACCGACATTCTTACCTGTTTTCTTGCGAATGGTCAGGCTGACGATATCCGTCCCACCACTGGAGATATTGTTGCGAAGAGCAAAACCAATCCCCAAGCCCATGACAACACCCCCAAAAAGGGCATTGATAATGGGATCCTCCGTCAAGGTCGCCACAGGGACAAACTGGATAAAGAAGGAACTCATGGATACCGTGATAAAGGTAAAGACGGTAAACTTATGGCCAATCTGATACCAAGCCAAGACCATCAAAGGAAAATTAATGGCGTAGAAGGTCAGCGAAATCGGAATGTGAAAACCAAACCAGTGATTACTCAAGGCAGAGATAATCTGTGCCAGACCTGTTGCACCACTCGAATACACATGCCCTGGTTGGAAAAAGAAATTGACCGCTACTGCTGATAAAAAACCATAGACCAGAGAGGCCGAAATCTTCTCATCATATTTTTCGCGAGAGATGCTTTGTAAGACACGTAAAATTTTTATCTGATGAGCAAAGCGGCGCAGATAATAGCGCCACCGCTTAATTCGTTTTGCTTGTTTCATCTTCTTCTACTTGTAAGCTGAGTTCCTCTAGTTGTTTGAGAGCTACTGTTGAAGGAGCTTGTGTCATTGGGTCAGTTGCCTTGTTGTTCTTAGGAAAGGCAATGACTTCACGGATATTTTCTTCTCCAGCAAGCAACATAACAAAACGGTCAAGTCCGATAGCCAAACCACCATGTGGTGGGAAACCATAGTCCATGGCTTCAAGAAGGAAGCCAAACTGGTCATTTGCTTCTTCAGCTGAGAAACCAAGAGCCTTGAACATGCGTTCTTGAAGGTCTTTTTGGTTGATACGAAGGCTACCACCACCAAGCTCATAACCGTTCAAGACGATATCGTAAGCAATGGCACGAACCTTCGCCAAATCACCTTCTAATTCGTGAGCTGTCTCTTCCTGTGGAAGGGTGAATGGATGGTGGGCACTCATGTAGCGACCTTCTTCTTCAGACCATTCAAACATTGGCCAGTCAACCACCCAAAGGAAGTTGAATTTATCGTTATCAATCAAACCAAGCTCTTTGGCAATACGTCCACGAAGGGCACCAAGAGTTGCATTGGCCACTTCAAGCGTATCCGCCACAAAGAGAACTAAGTCCTTCTCTCCAAGAGCAAGCGCTGTTGTCAAATCTGCTTGGATGTCCGTCAAGAACTTGGCAACTGGTCCGTTTAATTCTCCATCAACCACCTTGACCCAAGCAAGGCCTTTGGCACCATATTGTTTGGCTACTTCAGTCATCTTGTCGATGTCTTTACGTGAATAGTTGTCCGCAGCGCCTTTGATCACAATGGCTTTTACAGCAGGTGCTTCTGAAAAGACTTTGAAGTCAACACCTTTGACCACTTCTGTCAAATCCTGAAGCAACATGTCAAAACGGGTATCTGGCTTGTCAGAACCATAAAGGGCCATCGCGTCATCATACTTCATACGTGGGAAAGGCAGAGTGACTTCAATGCCTTTTGTTTCCTTCATGACACGCGCAATCAAGCCTTCTGTGATATCTTGGATTTCTTGCTCAGTAAGGAAAGACGTTTCCAAGTCGACCTGAGTGAACTCAGGCTGGCGGTCACCACGCAAGTCCTCGTCACGGAAACATTTAACGATTTGGTAGTAACGGTCAAAACCAGCATTCATCAATAACTGCTTAGTGATTTGCGGACTTTGAGGAAGCGCGTAAAAATGCCCTTTATTAACACGAGATGGCACCAAATAGTCACGCGCCCCTTCTGGCGTTGACTTAGAAAGGAATGGTGTCTCCACGTCGATAAACTCCAACTCATCCAAGTAGTTGCGGATAGAGTGGGTCACCTTAGCACGAAGTTTAAGATTTTCCAACATTTCTGGACGACGAAGGTCAAGGTAACGGTAACGCAAACGTGTATCGTCATTGGCCTCAATGCCATCTTTAATCTCAAATGGGGTTGTCTTAGCTGTATTAAGCACTGTCAGAGCTGTCACGTTTAACTCAACTGCACCAGTTGGTAACTTATCATTGGCTTGCTCACGCGCAGCGACCTGACCTGTCACCTCGATAACAAATTCGCTACGAAGGCTCTCAGCTGTTGCCATGACCTCTGCAGATACTTTTTCAGGGTTGATAACCAACTGCATGATTCCTTCACGGTCACGAAGGTCGATAAAGATCAAACCACCAAGGTCACGACGACGGCCAACCCATCCTTTCAAGGTCATTTCTTGTCCGATGTGTTCCTCACGAACACGACCAGCATACATACTACGTTTCATGTTTTCTCTCCTCTTTTATTCTGTTACTATTTTACCATAAAAGCGCAGGCTCTTCATGAAAATCAGCAGAAAAGTTTG
>CAUQXM010000067.1:0-4038 GCA_963522215.1 uncultured Streptococcus sp.
ATTTTGAGTTTAAAGGCTATTGTTGATATCTATTGCAATAAAAAATCAAACGACTTCTTTGACATTACTGAACCAGAAAATAAGCTATCCCGAATCATGTTTTCTTATTACGGAGCTCTCAATGCCCAGCTAAAAGGAAATGAAGCTCGTGCCCGTAGTTTGTTTGAAAGTATCGCCCATGAAAATCCAGAACTCTTTTATGTTCAGGAAGCGAAAAAATATTTAGAATCAGTGAAATGAGAGTAATATATGAAATTAATTAAAAAAATAGTAAGTAGGGCGACAGAGAATATTCTTCTACAAATTGAGACTATTAGTCAGTTAAGTTATATTATATCAATGATTATAGGAGCATTAGCAATTTTTTTAGAACGTCAACCTGAAACAAAACGGTGGGGTTTAATACTCGCTTTACTGATGCTACTTGTAGTCATCTGGATCTTATACCTACGTTTTGTCCTAAGCAAAGTTATTGTTCTAGTGTTACACGATTCTATTGATCTTAAGCTATATGAAGACATGTTAAGAGTTCAATCAGAAAAATCTATTAAGCCCTTTAGGGCAACATATCGTGAGAATTACCAAATTATCCAAGGTCGAGTGGCTTATTTAAAAGGAGATTTTCAAGCTGCCAAGGAAAATATGTCCAAATATGATTTGAAAAAAATTTGGAAGAGATTCAGAACCCCTGCGCTTTTAATATCAAGCTTTGAACTATTAACAGTTTCCATTCATCTTCAAGATGCGCAAGATATTGCTTTCTTTGAGGAACAATTGTCCAAGGCACCAGATTTTAAAGGAGGCAAAGCTACACTTGTTGCTCAAGCCCAAGCCATAAAAGATATTGTGTTCAATAAAGAAGTGAACGACTACTTCGACATTACTGAACCAGAAAGTAAGTTAGCTCGAATCATGTTTTCTTATTATGGCGCTCTCAATGCCCAGCTAAAAGGAGATGAAGCTCGTGCCCGTAGTTTGTTTGAAAGCATTGCTCATGAAAATCCAGAGCTTTTCTATGTTCAGGAAGCTAGGAAGTATTTAGAAAAATGAGCTGATATAGTTTTAAAATCTGTCTAAGATAGAATATGTTGATGTAAAGTGAAAAGGGAATTAGAAAGCAAGATATGAACGGTATTATCAACTTAAAAAAAGAAGCAGGGATGACCTCGCATGATGCGGTTTTTAAACTGCGTAAGATTTTGGGAACCAAGAAGATTGGTCATGGTGGGACCTTGGATCCGGATGTGGTGGGTGTTTTGCCTATTGCGGTGGGCAAGGCAACCCGCATGGTCGAGTTTATGCAGGACGAGGGCAAGGTCTATGAGGGGGAAATCACTCTAGGTTTTTCAACGACAACTGAGGATGCTAGTGGGGAAGTGGTCGCTGAGACACCTGTTTTATTGCCCTTGGATGAAAAGCTTGTTGATGAAACAATCGCCAGTCTGACAGGACCTATTATTCAGATTCCGCCTATGTATTCGGCTGTTAATGTTAATGGTCGCAAGCTCTATGAGTATGCGCGTGCTGGTCAGGAAGTGGAGCGTCCAGAACGTCAGGTGACCATTTATCAATTTGAGCGGACAAGTCCGATTTCTTATGAGGGGAATCTAGCACGTTTTACTTTTCGTGTAAAATGCAGCAAGGGAACCTATATTCGTACCTTGTCTGTTGACTTGGGAGAAAAATTGGGTTATGCGGCCCATATGTCACATCTGACACGGACTAGTGCAGCTGGTTTACAGCTAGAAGACGCTCTTACCTTGGAAGAAATTGCTGAAAAAGTGATGGCTGGTCAATTGGACTTTCTCCATCCTCTAGAGATTGGGACAGGCGACCTTGTCAAAGTTTTCCTAACTCAAGAAGAGGCTACAGAAGTACGCTTTGGTCGTTTTATCGAACTCGAACAAACAGAACAAGAATTAGCTGCCTTTGAAGATGATAAATTGCTAGCCATTCTAGAAAAACGGGACAATCTCTACAAGCCAAGGAAGGTTTTTAGCTAGTCTAACTGAGGTGTAGGGAGTGTTGTTTCCCCTAGACTATCCAAATCAGACTATAAATTTTGCAAAAAATGTGATAGAATAGACGACGGATAAAAAAACGGAGGATAGCATGCAAAATAGACCAATCATTATCGGAGTGACAGGTGGTTCTGGTGGAGGGAAGACCAGTGTTTCAAGAGCCATTTTATCGCATTTCCCTGATGAAAAGATTTCCATGATTGAGCATGACTCATACTACAAGGATCAGTCTCATTTGACCTTTGAAGAGCGTGTCAAAACCAACTACGACCATCCTTTTGCCTTTGATACAGACTTGATGATCGAGCAGATTAAGGAATTGTTGGCAGGGCGTCCGGTGGACATTCCGACTTACGACTATACAGAGCATACACGGAGTAGCAAGACCTATCGTCAGGAGCCTCAGGATGTCTTTATCGTTGAGGGGATTCTGGTCTTGGAGGACAAGCGTCTGCGCGATTTGATGGATATTAAGATTTTTGTGGATACGGATGATGATGTGCGCATTATTCGTCGTATCAAGCGTGATATGGAAGAGCGTGGCCGTAGCCTTGATAGCGTTATTGACCAGTACTTAGGTGTGGTTAAACCTATGTACCATCAGTTTATCGAACCAACCAAGCGTTATGCTGATATCGTCATTCCTGAAGGGGTCAGCAATACAGTTGCTATTGACCTTTTGACGACCAAGATTGCAAAGATTTTGGAAGAAGCTCGAAACAGCAAATAATCAGATGAGGAGGCCTAGCCTCCTTTTTCTATTTTTCCTTTAGTTTCAGTAGGAAAAAGGTGATTTTTAAGCATGTTTTTGGTATAATAATACCCATGGAAAAGCAAGAAAATGAATAGTAGGTGGAGATGGAAAAGTATTTATCGGTAACAACTTTGACCAAGTATCTGAAAATGAAATTCGATAAAGACCCTTACTTGGAACGGGTCTATTTAACTGGTCAAGTTTCCAACTTTCGTAAACGACCTACTCACCAATATTTCTCCCTAAAAGATGACCATGCAGTTATTCAAGCGACCATCTGGTCTGGAATTTATCAGAAATTAGGTTTCGACCTGGAAGAAGGGATGAAGATCAATGTGATTGGGCGTGTGCAGGTCTATGAGCCAAGTGGAAGCTACTCCATTATCATTGAAAAGGCAGAGCCTGATGGGGTTGGGGCGCTTGCGATTCAGTTTGAACAACTCAAGAAAAAATTGGCAGAAGAAGGCCTGTTTCAAGAGAGGTTCAAGCAACCTCTGCCCCAATTTTCTAAGAGAATTGGTGTAGTAACCAGTCGCAGTGGAGCCGTTATTCGAGATATTATCACGACCGTTAGCAGGCGATTTCCAGGTGTCGATATCCTCCTCTATCCGACTAAGGTTCAAGGTGAGGGTTCTGCGGAGGAAATTGCTAGAAATATTGCGCGTGCTAATCAACGGGACAATTTGGATTTGCTCATTATTGGTCGTGGTGGTGGTTCCATCGAGGATCTCTGGGCCTTTAACGAAGAAATTGTGGTACGAGCTATTTTTGAGTCTCGTTTGCCAGTTATCTCTAGTGTGGGACATGAGACAGATGTGACCTTGGCGGATTTTGTGGCAGATCGCCGCGCTGCGACGCCGACAGCGGCAGCTGAACTAGCAACACCTGTGACCAAGTTGGATGTATTAGCTCATTTGCAAAATCAGGAAAAACGGATGGCAACAGCAGTCCGAAATGTCCTATCGAAGAAACAAGAAGCTTTGAAAAAATGCAGTCAGTCTGTTATCTTTAGACAGCCAGAGCGTTTGTATGATGGTTATTTGCAACGCTTGGATCAACTGCAACTGCGATTAAAACAAAGTTTGCGAACACGGATTTCTGATAACAAACAAGTCGTCCAAGCAAGGACGCATCAACTGGTGCAATTATCACCTGTTACTAAAATTCAACGCTATCAGGACAGACTAGCTCAGTTGGACAAGCTCCTCCGTAGCCAAATGGCGCTGGTTTATGATGCCAAGGTTGCTGAAGTCAAGCGACTTT
>CAUQXM010000068.1:0-3623 GCA_963522215.1 uncultured Streptococcus sp.
TACCCAGCAAAATCAAATCCCATAACTTCAAATGCCTGTGCATCTCCGTTTTATCCAAACTTACATTCTTTGTTCTAAATATATTCATCTTTGACTCCAAAATAAAATGATGATTCTATTTTACCATAAATATAGGAGATTTGTGAATATTTATAAAACATTTTTCTGAAAAAATCTGACTACCTTTTTGCAACGGCTTAAGAACCAAAACTCTTGAAGAAGTTAACAATGGCTTGCCAGAGGGAGCTTAAGAAGTTTCCTCCGTCCTCTAGCGCCTTATCAGCATCAAAGTTAAGGTTGATATTTTTAAAACTGTCGCCAGCTTGTGAAACGATGCTTTGTTTAAGGTCATTCAAGGTTTTAGTGAAGTCTGCATTGCTGAGGATATCACTTTTTGAGAGATTCAAAGCAAAATTGATGATGATATTGATCTGGTTTCCTGTTATAACCTGATCAAGTTTGTAATTTTTCAAGGTATCTTCAACGATTTTACGGACATCTTCCTCCGTCAGATTTCCCTTGCTTTCTTTAGCTTTGGCGATTCCTGACTTGATATCAGCTAGGGCAACGTTTAATTTATTAGCATCATAGCCTGACTTGTCCTTGTTTTCAGCATTAATATCTGACAAAGCCTTCAACTCTTCTTGAGCCAACTCTTTGTTGGCTTGTGGCACCTTGGCTCCATTAGCTTCCAGCGAATAGTAAATCCCTGCTAAAGCACTTTCTCCTGTAACTGGAATAGGTGCTGCTACAGTGATTTTGGCGTGTTCCACACCCAAAGTTACGGCTGCATTTCGGTACATATCCTGAGTCACCTTAGTGATGTTTTCTGGTGTTTCAATCTTGACCTCAAGTGGCGATTTGTCACCTAGCTTTTGAATCTTGGCTGATGAATACAATTGTAAGCTAGAGTCATTGGCCACATTCATGATTTTAGAATAGACATCAGGTGTCATGGTCTTTAGTTCTTTGGTATCTGTTGAGGCATTGTAGCCCAGTTTCTTAAGGGTTTGATTTTTTTGGTCTTCAGATAGAGAAGAACCTAGGACATATTCAGGTTGAACATAGGTTTCGTCGATGACTTTTTGAACATCTGTTGCTGCATGGGCGCTATTCATAGCTGTTACTGCCCACAAGACCGCAGCACTAGTCAGAAAGAGTTTCTTTCTCATAGGGATTTTCCTCCTTTACCTTTCTAGAGTAATATATCTATCTTAAAGAAAACTTATAACAAAAACATCTGGACTAGCCAGATGTCGAAAAGAGAGTGAAACATTTGATGATGTAAAGGTTGAGTTGCACCTGTCTAGAATAATAATAGTTTCCTCCATTTACATAGAGTTCGGCTCCATGAAAAATGGAAATGGGGTGAATATAACTATAAGTCTTTCCAGTGGTATTGCCAAGCAAGGGAGCAACTGTATCACGAGAATACTGTTTAGCCAGAGCTAGGATGTTTTCCTTACCATTTTTGGCAATAAAATCGATATAGGCAGGTCCAAAATTATAGGCTTGAACAGCTGTCCAGATATCAACACCTTTCTTCTGAGCCAAATAGAGGTTGTCTGTCAGAGTTTGAACGCCTTGCCGAATGCTAGAGGCATTATCATTGATGGTGTTGGTGGAACCACTTGCAGACTCACTAGACTGCATGACATCGCCTTCTTTTCCTTTTGTTTCGGTATAAATCATAGCGAGCACAAGCTCTTCGTTTGCTGGGGTGTCTTTTTCACTCAAGATTTCTCGCACCATGGGTTGGTAGGTCATGACTTGCTTGACATCTTGGTGAACACGGTAAGCTTTATAGCCAGCAAAAAGGAAGACTGCCAGTACAAGCACTCTTCGAATTCGTTTAAACATTATTTACTTTGGATATCCTCGATATTTTTGATTAAGATAGAGTAGGTTCCATTATCATTTTGGATAAACTCAACAGACTCGGCGTCTTGATAGACGTTATTGGGAACGATGAGCTCAATTCCATTTGATAAGGAGAGTTTTTGGTTTTCAAATTTCTTTAATTGGCGACTAGCATCAATTTCATCAAATTGAACAGGCTCTGGTACAGCTTCCTTTACTTGATCAATAAAGCTCAAACGAGCCGTCAGATTATTGTCAAAAAGGTCGTTGGCCAATTTTTCAGGTGACAATTCATTGCTTTCTTCTAGGTTGTTGAAAATCGCTGATTTGACCTTGGATTGAAATTGAAAATCATCTGTGTTAAAAGATTCAGCAATTCTCTGGGCTGTTTTTTCCAGTTCTTTGATAGATTTCTTAGGAGAAATCTTAGGAGCGACAGCAAGAAGATTATCTGAAAAATAGTTCAAAAAAGTCCCGTTGTACTTGATTCGTTTTTCAATCAGATGGTACTTGCGACTCTGAAGATTGACCACCAAGGCCTCGTCGGCACCCGTTCCAAATCCAGGCAGGTTATTCTGAGTCAGCTTGATTGGATTATCAACTTCTCCTCCGAGGTGGGTCAAGGTCTCACGCAGGGCAATTCGCAAGAAAGCGAAATGTTCTACACCTTCTTTAGAAAATTGCACAAAAATCAAGTCATTTGTCTTGAGATTTTCTGAAATGCTGAACTCCTCTTTCCAGAGATTAGCTAGTGTTACTGATGTCTCCAACAAATCGTCTGTGATGTGATTGAAGAAGGGATTTTCTTCCTCGAAAATCCCAGTCTTGGCTTCATCTGAATACACACGTTCAATTTTTTTACGCAAGTATTCTTCGATTTTTGGAGTGATATTGAGAAACTTATCCGCTAGGAACAGGTCGGTGTCATCCGGACTGAACTGATGGATAATAGCTTTCTTAATATAAATGTCCATAAAAGTTTTAGTCCTCGTATAATGGGAAGGCATCTGTCAATTCTTTAACTGCACTTCTCACTTCTTCTAAGACAGCTTCATTTTCTGCATTCTTAAGGGTTTTAATGATGAGTTCAGCCACTTTGCGACTTTCTTCTTCACCAAATCCACGTGCAGTAATGGCTGCAGATCCGATACGAATCCCACTTGTCTTGAATGGTGACAAGGTTTCATATGGGATTGAGTTTTTATTTAGGGTAATATTGACTTCATCCAGCAAGTTTTGAGCAACTTTTCCGTTTTCTACAACCTTAGTCACATCCACTAGGAAGAGGTGGTTTTCAGTTCCGCCAGAAATGATACGGAAATCAGGGTCTTGCAAGAAGACATCTGCCATAGCCTTGCTGTTCTTGATAACATTAGCAGCATATTCCTTGAAGGCTGGATCCAAAACTTCTTTGAAGGAAACAGCTTTAGCCGCCACAACGTGCTCCAAAGGACCACCCTGAATACCAGGGAAAATAGCTGAATTGATTTTCTTAGCAAGTTCTTCGTCATTAGTCAAAATCAAACCACCACGAGGTCCACGAAGGGTTTTGTGAGTCGTTGTTGTCGTGATGTGAGCGTATGGTACTGGACTTGGGTGAAGACCAGCAGCAACCAAACCAGCGATATGAGCCATATCTACCATGAGCTTAGCCCCAACAGCGTCCGCAATTTCACGGAATTTTGAAAAGTCGATAATTTGAGAATAGGCTGAAGCACCTGCTACGATCAATTTTGGTTTTACTTCTTGGGCTTGTTTCAAGA
>CAUQXM010000069.1:0-3611 GCA_963522215.1 uncultured Streptococcus sp.
TTTGCTGTGCCCCTTGCAGTACCTATACTCTAGAATATTTGACCAAGTATGCAGACGTGACCATTTATTTTGCCAATTCTAATATCCATCCCAAGGCAGAATACCACAAGCGGGCTTACGTCACCCAAAAATTTGTCAGTGATTTCAATGAGCGAACAGGAAATACGGTTCAGTACCTAGAGGCTCCCTACGAACCAAATGAATACCGTAAGTTAGTCAGAGGACTGGAAGAAGAACCAGAAGGGGGCGACCGTTGCAAGGTTTGCTTTGACTACCGACTGGATAAGACGGCGCAAGTGGCTATGGACTTGGGCTTTGACTACTTTGGCTCAGCCTTGACCATCAGTCCTCATAAGAATTCTCAAACTATCAACAGCATCGGAATCGACGTGCAAAAAATTTATACCACCCACTATCTTCCCAGCGATTTCAAGAAAAATCAAGGCTACAAACGTTCAGTAGAGATGTGTGAGGAGTATGATATCTATCGTCAATGTTATTGTGGATGCGTCTATGCAGCCCAAGCTCAGAATATTGACTTTGTTCAAGTTAAGAAGGACGCTACTGCGTTTCTGCTGGATAAGGATGTTGAAAAAGACTATTCCCACATCAAATTTACTGTTACGAAATTAGATATATAAGGATAAGCCCAGCTGTAAAGCTGGGTTTTTAAGATAAAAAAACCAGAGCTTTCGCCCTAGTTTGACAACTTTACCGATTCTTTAGTTCTACATAGCGCTTGTACCAAATGTTTACATAGGCTTCTGAGAAAGGACCACGTCCATTATTAATCCAATCAACAAGAATTTTGACATGTTCTTTTAAAATATAGTCTAAGTCATCAGAATAATTCATTTTGCGTTTGTGACGCTCATACTCCTCAACGTCCAAGAGACGTTTTTCCCCATCTGTAAAAATTTTAACATCCAAATCGTAATCAATATACTTCAGTGCTTCTTCATCCAGATAGTAGGGGCTAGCCATATTGCAATAGTAGGAAATTCCGTTATCACGAATCATGGCAATGATATTAAACCAATATTTCTTGTGAAAGTAAACAATAGCCGGTTCTCGAGTGACCCAACGACGACCATCACTTTCGGTAACCAGTGTATGATCGTTGACACCAATAATGGCGTTTTCTGTTGTTTTTAGTACCATGGTGTCCCGCCAAGTTCGGTGGAGACTCCCATCATGCTTATAACTTTGAATTGTAATAAAGTCGCCTTCTTTTGGAAGTTTCATAACTAACCAACTTTCTACAATTTATAAGTTTATCGTTTACTATTGTACCATAAAATTACCTAAAATCTGTGAATTTTACATGAAAATATTAAAGATATTCTCTGAGAGCGCTTGCTATATCCGAAAAATCGTAGCCTTTTCGTGCTAAAACTTGAGTTAAACGCTGTTTAAGTTCGTATCCTTCATACTTTCGAGCATACTTAGCATATTGCTTACCAAGTTCCTTGAAGATGAGTTCCTGAGTCGTTTCTTGGTCAACTTGACTATCCAACTCGTCAAAGGCACTTTTAGCATCAGAATAGGAAAACCCCTTGTTGGTCAGATTTTGGATTATCTTATCTTGCAAGGCACGAGCAGGAAGCTTTCCTTCATATTTTTTCAATAGTTTATTGGCTACACGTTGAGCAACTTCCGAAAAATCAAATTCTTTCAGTATCTCTTCTATAGTAGATTTTGAAATCCCTTTTTGTGTTAGTTTCTGAGTCAGTACATAAGGCCCCTTGTCTCCTGAAAGTTGATTGGTATTGATGATAGCATAAGCGTACTGACCATCATTAATCCAATTATCTTCTTTAAGATTAGCAATGACTTGAGAAACTACGTTTTCATTAATATCGTATTTTTTCAGATATTCTCTGATTTCTTTTTCAGTGCGTGCTTTAAAGGATAAGTGATAGAGGGCTAGATTTTTACCGTAAGAAAATTGGGCAAAGTCCTGAATCTCTTTCAATTCTTCTTGACTTATCACCTTATCTCTTGATAACATAAAACGAACAATTGTATCTTCAGTAATGTAGCATTTGTCGCCATTATCAAGCTTCATCAGATAGAGTCTTTTTTTCTTTTCAAGTTTTGTGATTTTCATAGTTCTATTATAACTCAAAATGTGATAAGATAGGGGTATGAATCTGAAAGTGAAACAAAAAATACCATTAAAAATCAAGCGCATGGGAATTAATGGTGAGGGAATCGGCTTTTATCAAAAAACATTAGTCTTTGTGCCTGGTGCTCTCAAAGGAGAAGATATCTATTGTCAGATTACTTCTATTAAACGTAACTTTGTTGAAGCAAAATTACTAAAGGTTAATAAGAAGTCTAAATTTCGAGTTGTACCAGCTTGTACTATTTACAATGAATGCGGAGGCTGCCAAATCATGCATCTGCATTATGATAAGCAGCTGGAGTTCAAGACGGACTTACTTCACCAAGCGCTGAAAAAATTTGCCCCTGCAGGATATGAAAATTATGAAATCCGCCCAACGATTGGTATGCAGGAACCAAAGTACTACCGTGCTAAGTTACAATTTCAGACTCGAAAATTTAAAAATCAGGTCAAGGCGGGCTTATATGCACAAAACTCTCACTATTTAGTAGAGTTGAAAGACTGCCTGGTACAAGACAAGGAAACCCAAGTGATTGCTAACCGTCTAGCAGAATTACTTACTTATCACCAAATTCCAATCACGGATGAGAGAAAAGTTCTAGGAGTTAGAACTATAATGGTCCGACGAGCAAGAAAGACTGGGCAGGTTCAGATTATTATTGTTACAAACCGCCAGCTTAATTTAACCCTGCTGGTAAAAGATTTAATTAAAGATTTACCAGAGGTTGTGACAGTAGCTGTTAATACAAATACAGCTAAAACCAGTGAGATTTATGGTGAAAATACAGAGATTATCTGGGGAGAAGAGAGTATTCAAGAAGGTGTTCTTGATTATGAA
Organism: uncultured Streptococcus sp.; assembly: GCA_963522215.1. Classification (GTDB taxonomy): domain Bacteria; phylum Bacillota; class Bacilli; order Lactobacillales; family Streptococcaceae; genus Streptococcus. The sequence continues at coordinate 2,967 of CAUQXM010000069.1, forward strand.
TTTTCACTATCCCCTCGAGCATTCTATCAATTAAATCCTGAACAAACAGAAGTCCTCTATAGCGAGGCGGTAAAAGCGCTGGATATTGATAAAGAAGACCATTTGATTGACGCTTATTGTGGAGTTGGAACGATTGGATTTGCCTTCGCAAAGAAAGTTAAAACACTCAGAGGTATGGATATTATTCCAGAAGCCATTGAAGATGCTAAGCGAAATGCTAAAAGAATGGGATTTGACAATACTCATTATGAAGCTGGAACGGCAGAAGAGATTATTCCTCGCTGGTATAAGGAAGGCTACCGAGCAGATGCTCTGATTGTGGACCCACCACGTACAGGTCTGGATGATAAGTTATTAGATACTATTCTTACTTATGTACCAGAAAAAATGGTCTATATTTCTTGTAATGTTTCGACCTTGGCTCGTGATTTGGTACGTTTAGTAGAAGTCTATGACCTCCATTATATCCAGTCGGTCGATATGTTCCCACACACTGCTCGAACGGAAGCAGTTGTAAAATTAATTAAAAAAGATTAAAAAAGGTGTTGACAAAGTTAGAAAAGTCGGTATAATAGTAAGAGTTGAAAATAACAGCTCAGGTCCGTTGGTCAAGGGGTTAAGACACCGCCTTTTCACGGCGGTAAC
>CAUQXM010000070.1:0-3379 GCA_963522215.1 uncultured Streptococcus sp.
ATCAAAAGCAAATCAAGCAAACCATTAACAAACAGGTTTTAACTGTTTTCTTCCTCCCTTTGCTCTTTGCTTTCCTACACCTAGCCTTTGCCTATCATATGCTTAGCCTGATTCTTAAAGTGATAGGTGTACTGGATGCGACTATGATGTTGACAGTGACTTTGTCTATCTGCGCTGTCTTCCTCATCGCCTATGTGCTGATTTTCATGATTACTTCAAGAAGCTATCGCAAGATTGTGCAAATGTAAAAAAGAATACCTCGACTTCAACATCGAGGTATTTCTTGTATTTTATACTCAATGAAAATCAAAAAGCAAACTAGGAAGCTAGCCGCAGGTTGCTCAAAGCACTGCTTTGAGGTTGCAGATAGAACTGACGAAGTCAGTAACCATATATACGGCAAGGCGAAGCTGACGTGGTTTGAAGAGATTTTCGAAGAGTATTAAATGCTGAAAAGTTGTCCTAGCAGAAAGGTAACGCCCATGGTCAAGAGGCCAATAGCCAAGTTTCGAATCATAGCTGTTTTGGTTGGGGCTTTTCCAAGTTTGGCACTAGTGTAACCAGTGAGAAGAAGAGCCACACCGACGATAAGGACAGTAACAGGGATGCGGTATTCACTTGGGAAAATGGTAATTGAAAGCATTGGTGGTAAGCTACCAAGGAAAAAAGAAATAAAGCTAGAGATAGCAGCATGCCAAGGATTGGTAAACTCTTCATACTCAATCCCATATTTTTCCTCTACCAAAGCCTTAAGCGGATTATTTAAAAAGGCTTTGTTGGTGAGAAGTTGGGCTGATGTTTCACACTCGCCATTTTGAATATAGGCAGCATAGAGAGACTTTTTGGCTAGTTCCATATCTTGGTCTAGCAAGACTTGCTCACGCGCAACGGCTGCTTCCTCGGTATCTTTTTGAGTTGAAACGGATACATATTCTCCACCAGCCATAGAAAAGGCACCAGCTAAGATAGCCGCAAAACCTGATAAAAAAATAATCCAGATATTGCTTGTAGCACTAGCAACCCCAATAACTACACCAGCAATGGAAATAATTCCATCATTGGCACCAAGAACGCCAGCACGCAGGATATTTAAACGACCTGCAAAGTTTGAATCAATTTCGTGATTTGTTTCTGACATATTATTCTCCTTTTTATCCAGTATAAAGAAAAAATATAAGGAAATCAATCTTTTAAAAGTATCTGAAAAAAGTTGCACGATTTTAATTTTACGAGTTTTTTAAAAGATAGAAACAGCACTAGCTAGTAGAGAAGGATAAAAGAGAAGCAAAGCTGATAGACTAGTCCTTTTTCTACTTATCTATGGTATAATAGGAGGTAGATTTACTAATCGGAGTAAGAAAGATTTTATGATTAAACTAGTAGCAACGGATATGGATGGAACCTTCCTAGATGAGAATGGACGCTTTGATATGGACCGTCTCAAGTCTCTCTTGGTTTCCTACAAGGAAAAAGGGATTTACTTTGCGGTGGCTTCGGGGCGCGGATTTCTATCCTTAGAAAAATTATTTGCTGATGTTCGTGATGACATTATTTTTATCGCGGAAAATGGTAGTTTGGTAGAGTATCGAGGTCAAGACTTGTATGAAGCGACTATGTCTCGTGAGTTTTATCTATCAACTTTTAAAATGCTGAAAACTTCACCTTATGTAGATATCAATAAACTGCTCTTGACGGGAAAAAAGGGAGCTTATGTTCTAGATACGGTTGATGAGGCCTATTTGAAAGTGAGTCAGCACTATAATGAAAATATCCAAAAAGTAGCGAGTCTAGAAGATATTACAGATGACATTTTCAAATTTACAACCAACTTCACAGAAGAAACTCTGGAAGCTGGGGAAGCTTGGGTTAATGAAAATGTCCATGGTGTTAAGGCCATGACAACTGGCTTTGAATCTATTGATATTGTTCTGGACTATGTCGATAAGGGTGTGGCCATTGTTGAATTAGCTAAAAAACTTGGTATCACAATGGATCAGGTTATGGCTTTTGGAGACAATCTAAATGACTTGCATATGATGCAGGTTGTGGGACATCCTGTAGCTCCTGAAAATGCACGACCAGAAATTTTAGAATTAGCAGAGACTGTGATTGGTCACCATAAGGACCAGTCGGTTATAGCTTATATGGAGGGCTTATAATGGTAGATATAAAATTGATTGCATTGGACTTGGATGGGACCTTGCTGACTACTGATAAAAGGCTGACGGATCGTACCAAGGCAACCTTGAAAGCTGCGCGTGATCGTGGTATTAAGGTCGTATTGACAACTGGTCGTCCCTTAAAAGCTATGGATTTCTTTCTCCATGAGCTAGGGACTGATGGTCAGGAAGATGAGTATACGATTACCTTTAATGGTGGTTTAGTTCAGAAAAATACAGGTGAAATCCTTGATAAGACAGTCTTTTCATATGATGATGTGGCACGTTTGTATGAAGAAACAGAGAAATTATCACTACCTCTTGATGCCATCTCAGAAGGAACAGTTTATCAAATCCAATCGGACCAAGAAAGTCTTTATGCTAAATTCAATCCAGCATTGACCTTTGTTCCAGTGGACTTTGAAGACTTGTCTAGTCAAATGACCTATAATAAATGCGTGACTGCCTTTGCTCAAGAACCCTTGGATGCAGCCATTCAGAAGATTTCTCCAGAATTGTTTGACCAATATGAAATCTTTAAATCACGTGAAATGTTGCTAGAGTGGTCACCAAAGAATGTTCATAAAGCAACAGGATTGGCTAAACTAATCAGTCATCTTGGAATCGACCAAAGCCAAGTCATGGCTTGTGGTGACGAGGCCAATGACCTTTCTATGATTGAATGGGCAGGGCTCGGTGTTGCCATGCAAAACGCTGTTCCTGAAGTCAAGGCAGTCGCAAATGTAGTGACGCCAATGACCAACGATGAAGAGGCTGTCGCCTGGGCTATCGAAGAATATGTGCTAAAGGAGAACTAAGATATGGGATTATTTGACCGTCTATTCGGAAAAAAAGAAGAACCTAAAATCGAAGAAGTTGTAAAAGAAGCTCTGGAAAATCTTGATTTGTCTGAAGATACAGAAGCTGAGGAAGTTTCTCAAGAAGTGGCAGAAGTTGAAAGTTCTGAAGAAGGTCTGCTCGAAGAAGAGGAAAATCAAGATACAGTTGAAGAAAGTCTGGATTCAGAGCCAGATGTAGAGGTTCATCAAGAAAAAGTCGAAGAATTGCTAAACTCAGAAGAAGTCACAGAGGAAGAGAATACTGAGCTCCTAGAGACTGTAGAAGAAAATAGTTCTGAAGTGCTTGAACCAGAAACGTCTCAAGTAGAAGAAACTGTTCAGGAAAAATATGACCGCAGTCTTAAGAAAACTCGTACAGGC
>CAUQXM010000071.1:0-3352 GCA_963522215.1 uncultured Streptococcus sp.
AAGATTAAATATCGAAAAATCTTGTGAAATCTTTCCTTATATTTCCAAAGTGTGATATAATAGTTTCGAATAAAATAAATAAAGGGGTTTTTGTAACATGGCAAAACTTACTGTTAAAGACGTTGACTTGAAAGGTAAAAAAGTCCTCGTTCGTGTTGACTTCAACGTACCATTGAAAGATGGCGTAATCACTAACGACAACCGTATCACAGCAGCTCTTCCAACTATTAAGTACATCATCGAACAAGGTGGACGTGCAATTCTTTTCTCTCACCTTGGACGTGTGAAAGAAGAAGCTGATAAAGCTGGTAAATCACTTGCTCCTGTAGCAGCAGACTTGGCAGCTAAATTGGGCCAAGACGTTGTTTTCCCAGGTGTTACTCGTGGTGCTGAATTGGAAGCAGCTATCAACGCTCTTGAAGATGGACAAGTTCTCTTGGTTGAAAACACTCGTTACGAAGATGTTGACGGCAAGAAAGAATCTAAAAACGATCCTGAACTTGGTAAATACTGGGCATCACTTGGAGATGGTATCTTCGTAAACGATGCATTCGGTACAGCTCACCGTGCACACGCATCTAACGTTGGTATCTCAGCAAACGTTGAAAAAGCAGTTGCTGGTTTCCTTCTTGAAAACGAAATTGCCTACATCCAAGAAGCAGTTGAAACTCCAGAACGTCCATTCGTGGCTATCCTTGGTGGTTCAAAAGTTTCAGACAAGATCGGTGTTATCGAAAACTTGCTTGAAAAAGCTGATAAAGTCCTTATCGGTGGTGGTATGACTTACACATTCTACAAAGCACAAGGTATCGAAATCGGTAACTCACTTGTAGAAGAAGACAAATTGGATGTTGCGAAAGCTCTTCTTGAAAAAGCAAACGGTAAATTGATCTTGCCAGTTGACTCAAAAGAAGCTAACGCATTTGCTGGTTACACTGAAGTGCGTGACACTGAAGGTGAAGCAGTTTCTGAAGGCTTCCTTGGTCTTGACATCGGTCCAAAATCTATCGCTAAATTTGACGAAGCTTTGACTGGTGCGAAAACAGTTGTATGGAACGGACCTATGGGTGTATTTGAAAACCCAGACTTCCAAGCTGGTACAATTGGTGTGATGGATGCTATCGTGAAACAACCAGGAGTTAAATCAATCATTGGTGGTGGTGACTCAGCTGCTGCAGCGATCAACCTTGGACGTGCAGATAAATTCTCATGGATCTCTACTGGTGGTGGAGCATCAATGGAACTTCTTGAAGGTAAAGTTCTTCCAGGACTTGCAGCCTTGACAGAAAAATAAGATTTTATAAATGAATCAAAGAAGAGAGGGATGAAAGTTCCTCTTTTCTTTTGCTTAAAATAAAAACGCTTCCTCTCAACTATTACTCATAAAAATCACCGATTTATGATAAAATGGAAATAGAAAGTTGAGATTATGAGTTATTTTAAAAAATATAAATTCGATAAATCCCAGTTCAAACTTGGTATGCGAACCTTTAAAACAGGTATTGCTGTTTTTCTAGTTCTCTTGTTTTTTGGCTTTTTTGGCTGGAAAGGTCTTCAAATCGGTGCTTTGACAGCGGTTTTTAGCCTGAGAGAGAGTTTTGATAAGAGTGTTCATTTTGGGACTTCGCGTATTCTAGGAAATAGTATCGGTGGCCTCTATGCCTTGGTCTTCTTCTTATTAAATACCTTTTTCCACGAAGCCTTTTGGGTGACCTTGGTAGTTGTTCCAATCTGCACCATGTTAACCATTATGACAAATGTAGCCATGAATAACAAAGCAGGGGTTATTGGTGGTGTAGCAGCTATGTTAATCATTACCCTATCGATTCCGAGTGGCGAAACAATTTTGTACGTATTTGCGCGTGTATCAGAAACGTTCATGGGAGTTTTTGTCGCAATTCTCGTAAATTACGATATTGATCGTATTCGGCTCTTTTTAGAGAAAAAAGAAAAATAATGTTACATTTTATAACATTATCAATTGACGTTTGTCTTTTTTTAGACTATAATAGACAGAAAGAAGGAAATTGTAAATGAAGGAAAAAGAATTTCGCCGAAATATGGCTGTTTTTCCTATCGGCAGTGTTATGAAGTTGACCGATCTATCGGCGCGTCAGATTCGTTATTATGAAGATCAAGAGTTGATTAAGCCTGATCGAAACGAAGGGAACCGTCGCATGTATTCCTTGAATGACATGGATCGTCTGCTTGAAATCAAAGATTATATCTCTGAAGGTTATAATATCGCTGCCATTAAGAAAAAATATGCTGAACGTGAAGCGAAATCCAAGAAAGCGGTGAGTCAGACTGAGGTGCGTCGTGCACTTCACAATGAACTCCTCCAACAGGGTCGCTTTGCTTCAGTACGGTCACCTTTTGGTCGCGGTTAGGCAACCGCAAGTAGTCATACATTAAGGAGAAAACTCATGCCAATCACAGCTGCAGATATTCGTCGTGAAGTCAAGGAAAAAAATGTTACCTTTATTCGTCTCATGTTTTCAGATATTTTGGGGACGATGAAAAACGTCGAAATTCCTGCTACAGATGAACAGTTAGATAAAGTCTTGTCAAACAAGGCTATGTTTGATGGATCTTCTATTGAAGGTTTTGTACGTATCAATGAGTCAGATATGTACTTGTACCCTGACTTGGATACATGGACAGTCTTCCCGTGGGGAGATGAAAATGGAAGTGTTGCAGGTTTGATCTGTGATGTCTATACAACAGAAGGTGAACCATTTGCAGGTGACCCTCGTGGCAATTTGAAGCGTGCTCTTCGTCACATGGAAGAAGTGGGATTCAAATCCTTCAACCTTGGTCCAGAGCCAGAATTCTTCCTATTTAAATTGGATGAAAATGGAGACCCAACACTTGAAGTAAATGACAAGGGTGGCTACTTTGATTTGGCGCCTACTGACCTTGCGGACAACACACGTCGTGAGATTGTGAATGTCTTGACCAAAATGGGATTTGAAGTAGAAGCGAGTCACCACGAGGTTGCGGTTGGACAACATGAGATTGACTTTAAGTACGATGAAGTCCTCCGTGCTTGTGATAAGATTCAAATCTTTAAACTTGTTGTTAAAACCATTGCTCGCAAACATGGGCTTTACGCAACCTTTATGGCAAAACCAAAATTTGGTATTGCTGGATCAGGTATGCACTGTAATATGTCCTTGTTTGATGCAGAAGGAAACAATGCCTTCTTTGATCCAAATGATCCAAAAGGAATGCAGTTGTCAGAAACTGCCTACCATTTCCTTGGCGGTTTGATCAAGCATGCCTACAATTATACTGCTATCATGAACCCAACAGTTAACTCATACAAACGTTTGGTTCCAGGTTATGAAGC
>CAUQXM010000072.1:0-3097 GCA_963522215.1 uncultured Streptococcus sp.
GTGTTAACTCAAGCCACCAAATTAAAAGTGCTCTTGAAGAAGAACTTTCAAACCGCGGTTTTGATGTTCACTGTGATGCAGTTATGGTAAAAGACGTTAACGAAGACCTTATCAAAGGTTATGACATCTTCACACCAATTGCTGCTACAGACCTTGGTTTTGACCCAGGTATTCCAGTTATCGAAGCTGGACCAATCTTATTCCGTATCCCAGCTATGAGTGCTCCAGTATTTGACAATATTGAAGCAGCTATCAAAGAACACGGATTAAGCTAATTATCAATTTGTTAACATTCATATAACATAAAAAGGGAGGAACTGTTATGGATGCAATCTTTGGCCTAATCAAAGAATTTTTCACACCTATCTTAGATATGGGTGGACCTGTCATCATGTTAATCATTTTGACAGTATTGGCTTTACTTTTTGGAGTGAAATTCTCCAAAGCGCTTGAAGGTGGTATCAAACTTGCCATCGCTCTTACTGGTATCGGTGCTATCATCGGTATGCTAAATGGTGCTTTCTCAGCATCACTTGCAAAATTCGTTGAAAACACTGGTATCCAATTGAGTATCACTGACGTTGGTTGGGCACCACTTGCTACAATCACTTGGGGATCTGCTTGGACACTTTACTTCTTGCTTATTATGTTGATTGTCAACGTAGTGATGCTTGCTATGAAGAAAACAGATACACTTGACGTTGATATCTTCGATATCTGGCACTTGTCTATCACAGGTCTTTTGATTAAATGGTATGCTGACAACAACGGTGTGAGCCAAGGGGTTTCACTCTTGATTGCTACAGCAGCTATCGTCCTTGTTGGTGTGTTGAAAATTATCAACTCTGACTTGATGAAACCTACATTTGATGACCTTCTTAACGCACCAAGTTCATCACCAATGACATCAACTCACATGAACTACATGATGAACCCAGTTATCATGGTTTTGGATAAGATTTTTGAAAAATTCTTCCCAGGTCTTGATAAATATGACTTTGATGCTGCTAAATTGAACAAGAAAATCGGTTTCTGGGGATCTAAATTCTTCATCGGTTTCATTCTTGGTATTGTTATCGGTATTATGGGAACTCCACATCCAATTGCAGGGGTTGCAGATGCAGATAAATGGCGTCTTGTTATCAGAGGATGGTTGTCTCTTGGTTTGACTGCCGGTGTATCTTTGGAACTCTTCTCACTTATCGGTTCATGGTTCATCGCTGCCGTAGAACCACTTTCACAAGGTATTACAAACGTTGCTACTAAACGTCTTCAAGGACGTAAATTCAACATCGGTCTTGACTGGCCATTCATCGCTGGTCGTGCTGAAATCTGGGCTTGTGCTAACGTACTTGCACCAATCATGTTGATTGAAGCTGTGCTTCTTTCAAAAGTCGGAAATGGTATCTTGCCACTTGCAGGTATCATCGCTATGGGTGTTACTCCAGCTCTCTTGGTTGTAACACGTGGTAAATTGCTCCGTATGATCATCTTCGGAACACTCTTGTTGCCACTCTTCCTTCTTTCAGGTACACTTATCGCACCATTTGCAACAGAACTTGCTAAAGGTGTAGGTGCCTTCCCAGCAGGTGTGAGCGAAACTCAATTGATTACTCACTCAACTCTTGAAGGACCAATCGAAAAACTTCTTGGTTGGACAATTGGTAACACTACAACTGGTGATATCAAAGCAATCCTTGGTGCTGTAGTCTTCCTTGTATTCTATATCGGTATCTTTGCTTGGTACAGAAAACAAATGATCAAACGTAACGAAGAGTACGCAGCAAAAGCAAAATAATGCGCTCCTATAAAATGTAAGCTCAATGAAAATCAAAGAGCAAACTAGGAAGCTAGTCGCAGGCTGTACTAAAGTACGGCAAGGCGACGCTGACGAAGTTTGAATTGGATTTTCGCAGAGTGTAAATTGTTGAAACTAGGTTGTCATACCGTTTAGGAGTGACAGCCTAGTTTTTTATAAACTATCAAGAAATCGGAGAAAATAATGGTAATTGAATTAAAATCAGAACAATTAAGAGTTCAATTTAACAGTTTTGGTGGGGCTCTTTCTTCTATAAAAGATGCTGAGGGTCTTGAGTATTTGTGGCAAGGAGATGCTACTTATTGGAGTGGACAAGCTCCTGTTCTCTTTCCCATTTGTGGTTCTTTGAGAGAGGATACAGCCCTCTATATAGATGAGAAGGGACAGGAAAGTAAAGGAAAGATTCCTCGTCATGGTTTGGTTCGTAAGAAAGAATTTGAATTAGTTGAACAGACAGATAAGAGTGTAACTTTTGCAATTGAAGACGATGAGAATAGCTATCAAAACTACCCTTATCATTTCCGCCTAGAAATCACTTATAGCCTTACTGGCAAGACAGTACGAACTCAATACAAGATTTTCAATAAAGAAAATAGCAAGGTCATGCCTTACTTTATTGGTGGACATCCAGGATTTAATTGTCCTCTACTGGATGATGAAGTCTATGAAGATTACTATTTAGAGTTTGAGAAAGAAGAGACTTGCTCTGTTCCACGTCCTTTCCCAGAAACAGGTATGCTGGATTTCCAAGATAGAAGTCCATGGCTAGAAGGTCAAAAAGAATTAGACCTCAGTTATGATCTTTTCAGTACAGATGCAGTCACCTTAGATGAATTGCAATCTAGAACAATTGCGCTTCGTTCTCGTAAACATGATAAGGGATTGAAAGTGCACTTTGCAGAGTTCTCAAATCTTATTATTTGGTCAACTTTGAATAAAGGTCCTTTCATTGCTTTTGAACCATGGTCTGGCTTGTCAACATCCCTTGAAGAAGGAGATCATCTAGAAGATAAGAAGAATGTTCGTCTCCTAGAACCTGGTCAAGTGGATCAAATTGGTTTTGATATCGAAATTTTTTAATTAAAAAACACAAAAACAAACACTAGCTGTTGACTTTTTCCAGAAATAGGAGTATATTATGTTTGTAAGCAACAAATGATGTTTGTAACAAACAAATAATCACTTGTTATATTCTCTTTCGTGGAGAAAGATTATTTCTAGGAAACTGGTTTCCTAAACTTGAATAAGGTGTCATTCATCTCATTCAATCCAATTTGT
>CAUQXM010000073.1:0-2989 GCA_963522215.1 uncultured Streptococcus sp.
AACTCAGTCGTTGTCTCGATTGGCTTGACTTCACGTGCTTGTTCAATCTTACGCGCAATCTGTTTAGAGAATTTATCCTCACCATACTTGAAGAAAATACGAACCAAGTCATGATAGTCATAGTGGTTCACCACTTCATAGGCTGTCAGACTAGCTTCCTGATTCATCCGCATGTCCAGTGGCGCATCCTTTTTATAAGAAAAACCACGCTCACGCTGGTCCAATTGAGGACTAGACACTCCCAAATCATAACAAATTCCATCAATTTCCTGAACACCAGCTTCGCGCAAACGTGCCTGTAAATGACGGAAGTTATCCTTTATAAAAGTCACCATCCCCTTTTCAATGTAAGGTGCCAAGCGTTTTTGCGCGTTGTCAATGGCATTCTGGTCTTGGTCAAAGGCATAGAGATGGCCTTTTTCACTTAATTTACTTAATAAATATTCGCTATGGCCTGCTCCACCCAAAGTCGCATCAACGTAGATACCGTCAGGTTTCACGTCGAGCATATCAATCGTTTCGTGGAGTAAGACCGTTACATGATGAAATTCTTTTGTCATATCTTATCTATTTTACCACAAATCTGACTAGCTTGCACTAGTCAGACAAATAGGGCAAAAACAAGTAAGATTTCTTTAAGAAATATGTCAAATATGCTTGACATTCACTCCATAGAAGAATATAATATAGTCAAATATATACGACACAAATCAGAAAGGAGAAAAGATGAATCGTGTGAAAGAATTTCGCAAGGAACTGGGCATTTCCCAGCTCGAACTCGCCAAGGATATCGGTGTCTCGAGACAAACCATCAATATGATTGAGAACGACAAGTACAATCCAACCCTGGAACTCTGTCTCAATCTCGCCCGCAGCCTCCAAACTGACCTCAATAGTCTCTTTTGGGAGGATAATTTTTAAAAAAGGAGCCAACTCATGAAAAAAGAAACCTTTACTGAAAAACTGATCAAGCGCACATACGGTATTTCTGATCCACTTGACGAATACAAACGACGCGAGGCCGATCGTATCGGCAACCAAGTCTTTATCATCCTCTTTTATCTGATGATTTTCGGAAATCTTATTCCACTCCTTCTAGCCTATAAATACCCTCAAGAAGTGGCTCTAATCTATCCTCCTCTGATTTTAGTGATTGCCCTCATCGCTGCTAGCTATCTCACCTACCAAATGCAAAAAACAGGAATTACAACTATTGAACCAGATATGCTGAGTGAGAAAGAAAGTAAGCAGCTACACTACCCTGGTCTGAAAGCAGGTTTGTTCTTTGGCCTATGGATGTTTTTTATAACTCCTCTTCTAAGTATACTCATAGGTGAAAGTCCGGACTATTTTCATTCTCTTCTCACTATAAGAAATGGTGTATCAAGCATTCTCGGTTCTATCTTCTTCGGAGCAAGCATACAGTTCCTCATCTCCCGTCGCATTGCAAAAGCTAAGAAAGAGCAAGATGAGGATTAGGAGGTGCCCTATGAAATCACTAGTAACTTTACTATTCAGTCATATTTTTGTCAGCATCTTTATTACCTTCGTCCTGGTTTCTGGACATATTACGCGTCCTTTCTTGATCATTTTCCTTTTATTTCTTCCTTTGCTGAACAAGGGACAAATACTTCAGAAAATCCAATCCAAAAAAATACGCCTTCTAAACGTATCTCTCTGTTTTATTCTCGTATCCTTCCCACAACTTTTAAGGAGTCCTGCAGATTGGAGATATCTAGTATTTCTAACAACCTGTATCATTTTTAGCTTGATTTACTTCTATACTTTCTATCAACTCGTTAAAGAAGTCAATCAAAAACCACTCATTTAGGAGGTTACTAGCATGAAAAAAGAAGACTTAACAACTCGCCTACTTCGAAATTTCTTTCATATCCAAGGGCCTTTTGATGAATGCCGTCAAGAGGTTATCTACAAGGCTTGCGCCCGTTCCATGATCCAAATCTTTTACTCTTCCTTCATTCTCTTCCTATTCTATATTTTGTTCGGAAGCTTTATAGAAATTGTTCGAAATGTTATGCCCTACATCTATTTTGGACTCATTTTGTTCATGAGTATAAAAGCTCAAAAAGCCGTCCAAGAGCTTCATCTTGAAAAGGATGACAAATCAGAAATCATTCTCAAAACCTACAGCAAAGCCCAAATCAAATTCCGAAGCTGGATTGTGTTTATCGGTATTCAGATTGGCTTCTTTACCTTACTCATCTTTCATAAAGTCTTCGTTCAGCAGATGTCCCTTTCAGATTTTGTGAAATTGCTCTTGCAATTCGATAAAAGTGGTCCTTTCCTGATGTATGGCCTCATTATCGGTAGCATTTTTGGAACCCTGACCTACGGATTTCTATCACTACAGGAGGAGAAAACTCCTAAAAATACCAAACAGAAGGAGAAAAGCAAGCAATGACTTCACTATACGATTTTTCAGTCTTGAACCAAGACAATCAAGAAACTCCACTAGAGACCTATCGTGGTAAGGTTCTCTTGGTTGTCAACACTGCTACTGGATGTGGTTTAACGCCCCAGTACCAAGGACTCCAAGAACTCTATGATCGCTATCAAGAACAAGGTTTTGAGATTTTAGACTTCCCTTGCAATCAGTTTATGGGACAAGCACCAGGCAACGCAGAGGAAATCAACACCTTCTGTAGCCTACATTATCAGACCAGCTTCCCACGTTTTGCCAAGATCAAGGTCAACGGTAAGGAAGCAGATCCTCTCTATGTTTGGTTGAAAGAACAAAAATCTGGCCCACTAGGAAAACGAATCGAATGGAATTTCGCTAAGTTTCTCATCGGTCGTGATGGGCAGGTCTTTGAACGCTTCTCTTCAAAAACAGACCCAAAACAAATTGAAGAGGCCATACAAAATCTACTATAATTCACAATCTCACTATAATTAGGTTTCCTTTAGCCTAATGAATAGTGAGATTTTTTGATGGGCTTTGACTTAAATAGAAAAACACCCCATGATA
>CAUQXM010000074.1:0-2914 GCA_963522215.1 uncultured Streptococcus sp.
TTGAGGCAAAGGATGCAAAGATGATACGTCCTTCAATGCCTTGGATAATCTTCATAATGGACTGACCAACGACTTTTTCAGAGTTGGTAAAGGTTGGCACTTCTGCATTTGTCGAGTCAGACAGGAGACAGAGTACGCCTTCTTCACCAAGGGCTGCCATCCGGTGCAAGTCCGCCGGTTCTCCAACTGGAGTGAAGTCGAACTTGAAGTCACCCGTACAAACGATTTTTCCTTGAGGAGTATGAATAACAATCCCCAAAGGCTCTGGAATAGAGTGAGTCGTTCTAAAGAAAGTTGCCTTGAGATTTTTAAAGGTCAACTCAGTATTGTGGTTGATTTCGTAAAGTTTGGCGTTGCGCAAGAGGCCGTGTTCTTCGAGTTTCCCACGGATCAAAGCCAAGGCAAGTGGTCCAGCATAGATAGGGACATTTGCTTGCTTGAGCAGGAATGGAATCCCACCGATGTGGTCCTCGTGTCCGTGTGTAATCAAAACAGCCTTGACGCGGTCGATATTGTCTACGATGTAAGAGTAGTCAGGAATGACATAGTCGATACCCAGCAAGTCATCTTCTGGGAATTTAATCCCAGCATCGACGATGATAATCTCGTCTTGGTATTCAATTCCGTATGTGTTTTTCCCGATTTCTCCCAGACCACCGATGGCAAAAACGCCGACTTCTTCAGGTTTAAGAGTATAGGCCATATTAGAACTCCGTAATTTCGAAGGCGCCAGTTTCTTTTTCGTAATCTAGCAATTTGTCAGACAAGAGTTCGATATACTCGATATTGTACTCTGGGCGATTTTCTTCGACAAGTTGGCGAGCAGCGATACGACCCTCAAGTTCTGAGCTGGCATCGATGTCTAGGTAAAGTGCGCGTGTTGTTTCACGGCGTGGGCTACGTTCTTTTGTTTCTTGATAAAAAACTTTGTAAATCATATAGTTCCTTTCTATTTACAGGTCAGCTTATTCCAAACTTTTAGCAGATATTTGCTTGATTTCATTCCATTTTGTGTCTAGATTGACCTTGATTCGTTACAATTATTTCAATTATACCACAAAATGAAAAATTAGTAAAAGACGGAAATGGAGAAAGTCGGGAGGGTAAGGAGGAGCAAAAAGACAGGTAGGATCTGGTCGGAGAGCGCTTAGGTGTTATAATTAAAGGGGGAATCTAAAGAGATAGTAGATTTAAGGAAGAATATAGTTCTAGTTTCATTAATCGTTGGAGTGGATGGTTGGGACAGAATGATATCTTTGAAAAAAGAAAAAGCTCTTGAGAAATCTCAAGAGCAAATAAAAAGGCTGAGACAAAACTCGGGGATTTTCCTGGAGCAGTCCAGATGGCAGCACCTCTACCTGAAGCGAATGCATCGCAACCTTTGAATGACTTGTCACCAAATCAAACTCGATCTCAGCTTTTACTTAATTCTATCATCTATGAGGCTAAGAAGTCAATCTATAAGTATAACGATGTAGAAATAGCAAGATGGAGTGGAGTGCTTACTAAAGAGGCAAAGAAAAAGCTCTTGACCAAAGTCAAGAGCCTACTAATAACATTGGGGCGAACTAATCAATCACAATTCCGGTTATTTAGAAGGCGAACCCTCAAGGACAGCACCACAGCCTGAAGAGCCAAAGGCTCAACCTGATTTTCCTACCAGTGTTGAATTACATTTTAACATTGATAGACCAACATAGTCAACAGTTTATATAAAAATAGGAATACCAAAAGGAGGATTAAGAATGTTTAGTTTGTTTGAATTTGCAGTAGGGGTTCGCCTCTTGATGTTTGTAGTCTTTGTAGCTTGTGTCTATGGGGGGAATGCCCTGTTTGTGCATCTGGAACACCGCAAAACAAAGTTCCTTTGGAAGCTTGCTTTTGTGACGCTCTATTCAATTTTTCTCCTCCTGGTTACCTATGTTGTCTGGCTCGTTTTCTACTTTGGTTTAAATGCTTAAAGTCAATTATTCATCTAGATATACAGAAAATCCACCTCGTCTTTAGATGGGATGGATTTTTCTATTTTTAGGTGCTATCTTTATTGTTATGACGATGATTTCTAACGTCGAAAATCGAGTTGAAACATAAATGCCTGATCCAAATTTTTTACGAAGAACCTTTCAATTTCCTTGTTCACTTTTCTATTCAAAAAAGCTACAACTTTTTTGAATTTTTTGTGTAGAATTGCTTGTTTAAGTGGCAGGCACTTTTGTTTGTAAATAAAGAAAATTCCCATGCGCTAGCTTTTGTAGTATAATAGTAAACAGACAAAAAGATAGGAATGTGTTATGAAAGTATTAGCTTTTGATACGTCCAGCAAGGCTCTTTCTCTCGCTATTTTAGAGGACAAGCAGGTTCTTGCCGAGACGACGATTAATATCAAGAAAAATCACAGTATTACCCTCATGCCTGCCATCGATTTTTTGATGGCAAGTTTGGATTGGACACCCAAGGATTTGGACCGAATCGTGGTGGCGGAAGGGCCAGGTAGCTACACAGGTTTGCGAATCGCGGTAGCAACTGCCAAGACTTTGGCTCATACCCTGAACATTGAGTTAGTTGGTATGTCTAGCCTCTTGGCTCTGGTGCCCTACCAACAAGAAGGCTTGTTCGTTCCTTTGATGGATGCGCGTCGCAACAATGTTTATGCAGGATTTTATGAAAATGCCAAACCTGTCATGCCAGAAGCACACCTGTCCTTTGCGGGAGTGCTAGAAAAAGTCAAGGATGCTGACCAGGTGACCTTTGTCGGAGAAGTTGCCCCCTTTGTGGAGCAGATCCAAGAACAGCTACCACAAGCTAGCTACCAAGAAACCTTGCCAAATGCAGCTAATCTTGCTCTTTGGGCATGGGACAAGGAAGCAGACTCCTTGCACGACTTTGTACCAAACTACCTCAAACGTGTTGAAGC
>CAUQXM010000075.1:0-2556 GCA_963522215.1 uncultured Streptococcus sp.
TGAAACAGTCTTCATTGGACGGTCATCCACACTTGATTCTACAAAGAGTGAAGGAACTTTTGTTTGGCGAAGTTTTTCAACCAAGGTCTTGATTTGTTCAGGTGTTCCTTCTTCTTCTGTGTTGATTTCCCAGATGTAGGCACTTGGGACACCGTAGGCTTTAGAGAAGTATTTGAAGCATCCTTCGCTGGTTACGATCAATTTCTTCTCAGCAGGGATGTTGTTAAATTTCTCCTTAGCTTCCTTGTCAAGTTTGTCTAGCTTATCAGTATATTCTTTGAGATTTTTTTCGTAGAATTCCTTGTTGCTAGGGTCTTTAGCGCTCAATTGTTTTGCGATATTTTTAGCAAAGATCATACCATTTTCAAGGTTAAGCCAAGCGTGTGGGTCTTCTTTGCCTTTTTCGTTTTGGCCTTCAAGGTAGATAACATCAACGCCTTCGCTGACTGCAAAGTAGTCTTTGTTTTCAGTTTTCTTGGCATTTTCTACCAATTTTGTAAACCAAGCATTGCCACCTGTTTCAAGGTTGATCCCGTTATAGAAAATCAAATCAGCTTGAGAAGTTTTCTTAACGTCTTCAGGAAGTGGTTCGTATTCGTGTGGGTCTTGACCAACAGGAACGATACTGTGAAGATCAATCTTGTCACCAGCAATATTTTTAGTAATATCAGCGATGATTGAGTTTGTAGCAACAACTTTTAGTTTTTGACCAGAAGCTGCATCTTTTTTTCCACTAGCACATGCTACAAGAGCAATGACGGAAAGAAAGAGAACGAGTAATGTACCTAATTTTTTCATTAGATCCTCCAATTTATTGGGGTTTTGCCCCTTATTTTAACAAATGTTTATTTTTCAGTTTCAAATATCGTTGTTTTGGAGCGATAAAGAAGCTAATGAGAAAGAAACTAGCAGCTGTGAGCACGATACTAGAACCTGCCGCAACGTTAAAGCTATAGCCGATAAAGAGTCCCAAAACCGAAGCAGTAGCTCCAAAGGTTGAGGAAAGGAAAATCATGCTTTTCAGGCTATTAGCATAGAGATAAGCAGTTGCAGCTGGGGTAATCAGCATGGCTACAATCAGGATAGTTCCGACACTTTGCATGGCTGTCACAGACACGAGAGTCAGGAGTACCATGAGAAGGTAGTGATAGAAATTGACAGGCATTCCCATGGCTTTGGCCAAGAGTTCATCAAAGGATGTTATCAAGAGTTGCTTGAAGAAAATCCAGATCAACAAGAGAATGGCTGCACCCACACCCATAGTAATAAACATATCCGTATCTTGGACGGCTAGGATATTACCAAAAAGGATATGGAAAAGGTCAGTTGAACTTTTAGCGACACTAATCAAGATGATACCGAGGGCTAAGAAAGAAGAAAAGGTAATGCCGATGGCGGTATCGCTTTTGATAATCGAGTTCCCCTTGATGTAGGTAATGATGATGGCAGCTAGCAATCCAAAGACAATGGCTCCGATAAAGAAGTCAAGGCCCAAGATGAAGGAGAGGGCTACACCTGGTAAGACAGCATGTGAAATGGCATCTCCCATGAGTGACATCCCGCGTAGGATGATGAAACATCCCACAGCTCCAGCTACGACCCCGATGACAATGGCTGTTATCAAGGCATTTTGTAAGAAATGGAATTTTTGCAATCCATCGATAAATTCTGCAATCATAGGTCACCTCCATTGAAAAATAGTCGATTACCGTAAGCTTCTTTGAGATTGGCTTCGGTAAAGGTTTCTTTGGTTGGACCAAAGGCAATCACTTCTCGATTGACAAGCAAGACTTGATCGAAGTAGTGGGGAACCTTGCTGAGGTCGTGGTGGACGATGAGAACCGTCTTCCCAGCTTTTTTCAGATCTCTCAGCGTATTCATGATGATTTCCTCACTAACAGAGTCAATCCCAACAAAGGGTTCATCCAAGAGGATATAGTCGGCTTCCTGCACCAAACATCTGGCAATCAAGACCCGCTGGAACTGACCTCCAGACAGTTGACTGATTTGACGTTCAGCGTAGTCAGCTAGACCGACAATTTCAAGGGCCTCTTGCACTTTCTTCCAATGTTTAGCCTTTAAACTTCGAAAGAGAGGGATAGAGGGAAAGAGTCCTAGCGAGACACATTCCTTGACCTTGATGGGAAAGTTGTAGTCGATATTGATTTTTTGTTCGACATAGGCGATTCGATGTAAGGATTTTTTAACTTCCTTGTCATCGAGAAATGCCTGACCTTGATGTGGGATAATTCCCAGCATCCCTTTTAATAATGTTGATTTCCCAGCACCGTTTGGACCAATAATACCGGTAATTGTTGGTCCGTGGAGCACTAGTGAAATATCCTTAAGTGCCAACGTTTCTTTGTAGGAGACACTGAGGTTTTCGATACGTATCATAAACTTATATTCCTCCTGTCTCTTAATATACATTAAAAAAAAAATTAAGTCAAGTTAATTTTTTAAAAAATTAAAATAATAACTGAGAGATGATGGCAAGAGAAAGTTCATTTTTAATTGCATTCCCAGGTAATTTTTGTTAAGCTAAAAACAAGTATA